>JBLNCO010000044.1:0-10407 GCA_050260715.1 Hyphomicrobiales bacterium
GATTCGCTATCGGTTAGCGATGGAGGTCGAACCGGTCGAGCTCCATGACCTTGTTCCACGCGGCCACGAAGTCGTTCGCGAACTTCTCGCGGCAGTCCTCCTGGGCGTACACCTCAGAGAGCGCCCGCAGCTGCGAATGCGCCCCGAAGACGAGGTCGACGGCTGTGGCGGTCCAGCGCGGCGAACCGGTCGCGCGGTCCCGCCCTTCGTAGAGGTTCTCGCCGGTCTTCGACCACTCGGTGCGCATATCGAGCAGGTTCACGAAGAAGTCGTTGGTGAGGACGCCGGGCTTATCGGTCAGCACGCCGTGGCGCGTCTGGCCGGCGTTCGCCCCGAGGACGCGCAAGCCGCCGATGAGCACCGTCATCTCCGGCGCCGTCAGGGTCAGCAGGTTCGCCTTGTCGAGCAGGTGCATCTCGGGAGAGAGCGGCGCCTGCGGCTTGATGTAGTTGCGGAACCCATCGGCGATGGGCTCGAGCACTTCGAACGACTCGACGTCGGTCTGCTCCTGCGAGGCATCGGTGCGGCCGGGCGCAACCGGGACCGTGATTTCGAACCCGGCGAGCTTTGCCGCATGCTCGATGGCGGCCGCCCCGCCGATGACGATGAGGTCGGCGAGCGAGACGCGCTTGTTGCCGGCCTGGGAGCTGTTGAACTCCTGCTGGACGCGGCCCAGCACCTCGAGGACCTTCGCCAGCTCCGGCGGGTTGTTGACCTCCCAGTTCTTCTGGGGGTCCAGCCGGATGCGGGCGCCGTTCGCGCCACCGCGCTTATCGGTGCCGCGGAACGTCGACGCCGAAGCCCACGCTGTCGTCACGAGCTGCGAAACGGAGAGCCCCGAGGCGAGGAGCTTGCTCTTGAGCGAAGCGATGTCCGCCTCGTCCACCAGTTCGTGGTCGACCGGCGGCACGGGATCCTGCCAGATCTGCGGCTCGGGCACCCACGGCCCCAGGTAGCGCGAGACCGGGCCCATGTCGCGGTGGAGCAGCTTGTACCACGCCTTTGCGAAGGCTTCGGCGAAGTAGTCCGGGTCCTCCAGGAAGCGCTTCGTGATCGGCCCGTAAATCGGGTCGTAGCGCATCGCGAGGTCCGTCGTGAGCATCGTCGGCGCGTTGCGCTTCTGCGGGTCGTGCGCGTCCGGCACCGTGTTCTTCGCCTCGGGGTCGGTCGGCGTCCACTGCCAGGCGCCGGCCGGGCTCTTCGTCAGGTCCCAGTCGTACTTGTAGAGCGTCTCGAGGTAGCTGTTGTCCCATTTGGTCGGGGTGGGCGTCCAGGCGCCTTCGAGGCCGCTGGTGATGGTGTCGGCGCCCTTGCCGCTGCCGTAGCTGTTCTTCCAGCCGAGCCCCATCTGCTCGATCGGGGCGCCTTCGGGTTCGGGGCCGACGTGCGTCGCCGACGCGGCGCCATGGACCTTCCCGAACGTGTGCCCGCCGCAGATCAGCGCCGCGGTCTCCTCGTCGTTCATCGCCATGCGGCGGAACGTCTCGCGGATGTCCTTCGCGGCGGCGAGGGCGCTCGGCACGCCGTTGGGGCCCTCCGGGTTCACATAAATCAGGCCCATCTGCACGGCTGCGAACGGCCCCTGGAGCTCCCGGTCCCCGGCGTAGCGCTCATCGCCGAGCCACGTATCCTCGGGGCCCCAGTAGATCTCCTCGGGCTCCCAGATGTCCTCGCGGCCAAAGGCGAAGCCAAACGTCTTGAAGCCCATCGACTCCATCGCGACGTTGCCCGCGAACACGAGCAGGTCGGCCCACGAGATCTTGCGGCCGTACTTCTGCTTGATGGGCCAGAGGAGCCGGCGCGCCTTATCGAGGTTCGCGTTGTCGGGCCAGCTGTTCAGGGGCGCGAAGCGCTGGGCGCCTTCCCCACCGCCGCCGCGGCCGTCGGCGATGCGATAGGTGCCGGCCGCGTGCCACGACATGCGGATGAACAGCGGGCCGTAGTGCCCCCAGTCCGCCGGCCACCAGTCCTGCGAGGTGGTCATCAGCTCGATGAGGTCGCGCTTCAGCGCTTCAACGTCGAGCTTGCTGAACTCCTCGGCGTAGTCGAAGTCCGGTTCCATCGGGTTGGCCTTCGACGAGTTCTTATGGAGGACCGAGAGGTCGAGCTGGTTCGGCCACCAGTCCTGGTTCGTCCTTGGCCGCCGTACCTTCGGAGTGGGCGAAGGAATCTGAGGGTTTTCGCTCTCACTCACGCTCGCGGTCATGCCATTTCCGTCCGACACGTTGTGCTCCTCCCTGGTCTGATTTCGTTGCAGTGGCCCGGTGCGTTCGGCGCGAGACGAGCCGTCATCCCGGCCAGGCCGCCGAGCCGGTTTTTCGCCTTGTCTACAGCGTCAGCGACTCACCGTCGAGCGTCTGCCGGCCTTTGCATGCACTGTACATCGGCGGCGAAGGAACCTCGAATCTGAGCGTGAAGGTTGGCCCGGCCGGTGCCCTCGGCGGCAGGTGCAACGCAGTCCGGAAAGTCCGTCAGGCAGCTTGGCTGGCCGTCCGCGTGACCGCAGCCGAGTACCTGCCGCCAAGCGCACGGAGCACGTCGGGGTCGTACCAGCCGGTGCGGGTGCGCAGCCGCGCGAGGGCCATATCGGTCGAGGCGCCGGACATCGTGAGGTCGGTGAAATCGATAGCGAGCTTCAGGATGCGCGAACCCAGCGGGATCGCGTCGCCGGCGCGGCCAGGGTATGGGTATCCGCCGCCGTCGTACTGCTGGTGCTGATAGAGCACGATTTCGGCGACCCGTTCGAGCCGCGGAATGCGCCGCAGCAGTTCCGCTCCGACGCCCGGGTGGGCCAGGTACGCCTGCTGTTCCGCCGGCGTGACTTCGCGGCGCAGCACGCGCCCGGGCAGTTCCGAGGGGAGCGTAATGCACCCCACCTGCGACACCAGCGCCGCCAGCTCCGCCTCCCACGACCGCACGCCGAGGGTGCGGCAGAGTTCGCCCGAGATCCGGCGAATCGATGCTCCCCGCGAGAACGTCAGCGGCTGGGCGACGGCGAGCGCGTCCATGAGCGCCCGCACCGCGCCCACGAGCGTGTTCTCCAGGATCTCCAACGATGCCGCCTGCGCGTGGTATTCGGCCACCGCCGCTTCCAGGCACTGTTTCAGCTCGTCGATCGAAGCCGACTTGTTCAGAAAGCCGAACACGCGCCCTTCGTTCACCGCGCGGGACGCCGTCAACTGGTCGTCGAGGCCCGTGAGCATCACGCGCACCGAGCGGGGACTGATCTCGCGCGTCGCGGCCAGCAGCTGTGCCCCGCTCATCCCGGGCATGCGCATATCCGAGGCGACGACCGCGAACTCATCGCTTGTCCGCAGCACGTGCAGCGCGTCCTGGCCGTCCTGGCAGGTGGTCAGGTCGTACCGCTCGCCGAGTGCGCGCCGGATCAGGAGCAGCGCGTCAATGTCGTCGTCGACCCAGAGGACGCGTTCCCTCGCCATCACGCCGCCTCGCGGGCGCGCTCTTCGAGCGCCGCCATAAACAACGGCACGACATCCGGGTCGAAATGGCGGCCGCGCAGGCTATCGATGTGCGCGAGCACGCGGTCGGCGGGCCAGGGGTCCTTGTACGGCCGTGCCGACGAGAGCGCATCCCACACGTCGACCACGGCGAAGAGGCGTGCCGAGAGGGGAATCTCCTCGCCCGCCAGGCCCGCCGGGTACCCGCCGCCGTCCCAGCGCTCGTGATGGTAGAGCGGGATATCGAGTGCGGGCCGCAGGAACTCGATCGCCGAGAGCATCTCGAAGGCGTGCCGGGGATGCTGGCGCATCACCTCCCACTCCCCGGCCGTCAACGGACCGGGCTTGAGCAGCACGCTGTCGGGGATGGCCATTTTCCCGATGTCGTGGAGCAGCGCTCCTCGCCGGACGTGCACCAGCTCTTCCCCGGAGAAGCCGGCCCGCCGCGCCATCTCGACGGTGAGGCCGGTCACGCGCTGGCTATGCCCCTCCGTTTCGGCGTCGCGAAGCTCGAGCGCCTTCGACCAGCCCTCGAGGGTCGACTGGTACGCCCGCTCGAGGGCGACATGCGACCGCGCCAGGGCCTCTTCGATCTCACGGCGGTGAGCGCGGTTCTTCGCTTCGGTCAGTTCGCGCCGGATCGCTGGCAGCAGCCGCGCGTAGTTCCCCTTCATCACGAAGTCGGCCGCACCGGCCTTCAGCGCCTGCACCGCGGTCTCTTCGCCCACGCTCCCGGAGACGATGATGAACGGGATGTCGCGGCCGTGTTCGCGCACGACCTCCATGGCGCCGATAGCGCTGAAGGCGGGCAGGGTGTAGTCGCACAGAACGACGTCCCAATCCCGCGCAGCGAGCGCGGCGCGCATCTCCTCGCCCGTCTCCACCCGCTGAATGAGCGCGGGCCCGATTTCGCGCAACGCGCGAATCAGGAGGGCTGCATCGTCTTCGGAATCCTCCACGAGGAGAACGGCGAGATCCTGCGGTGTGTCGCTCATGAGTGCTCTCCTTTCTGGAGCGTCGCAAACCACTGCCCTTATTAGCTCGATTCGGCCGTTCGCTCGTGCCGCTGAACCCCCTAATGGTCATGGACTATCCCTTGACGGGGTTTCTCCGATAGTGAATACATACACTTCGGAGCGAAGCTCGTCCGGCCAGAGAGCGTTCCCGGAGGCGCGGCATGACCTTTCGCAGAACACGCAGCAACGGCGAGCGACACTCCCGGGGCTGGCACGTTCCCAGCCTCGTGCTTTTCGTGGTCGCCGCCGCGGTGCTCATCGGCGCCGCAATTTCCGCCTACGTCAACCTCACCGCGACTACCGAGAGCTCGCAAGAGGTCACCCGGGCATCCGCTGCCAGCCGGGCCCTCGAAGAGGTGTACACCTCGGTCAACCTCGCCCAGGCGACCCAGGGCGTCTACCTCGTCCTTCGCGACCCGGCCTACTTGCAGGCCTACCAGTCCGCCGTCGATGCCATCCCCGGATACGTCGACTCCATCCGCCCGGTCCTTTCGACCGATCCGGACCAGCAGCGCCGCCTGGACGAGCTCGACCCGCACGTGACTGCGCTGCTCGCCGCCCTCAAGGCCCGCCTGGAGATCCCCGCCACGGACACGCAGGCGCTCGTCGCCGCGGCCACACCGATTCGCGCCGAGGCCGACACGGTGCGCGCGCTCGTCCGCGAGATGCAGGGCGCCGAAGACGACCTCCTCGCCCGCGAGACCGCGCGCGCCGACGATTCGGTCGACCGCACCGCGCTGATTACGAGCGTCATCGTCGGCGTCGCTGTGCTGGTGCTGCTCCTCTCCTACCTCTTCCTGTACGGCGAAATCCGGCGCCGCCGCCGCGCCGAGGCCGGCCTGGCCCGCTCCCTCGCCGCCGCCCGCGACCTCTACCACCACGCCCCCTGCGGCTACCACGAACTCGACGCCGACGGCCGCGTCGTCTCCATGAACGAAACCGAGCTCGGCTGGCTCGGCTATACCATCGACGAAGTCCGCGGCCGGCCCTTCGACGACCTGGTCGTGCCCGTCAACACCACGTCGGGTGTCGTCACGAACCTGCCCCTGCCCGGCCAGGGCGATCATCGCGAAGTCGAGCTCCAGCTGATTCGCAAGGACGGGTCGACCTTCCCGGTCCTCGCGGCGACGCGCGTCATCGACCGTGGCGACGGCGCCACCCGCCGGATGACCGTCTTCGACATCTCCGACCGCCGCATGACCGAGGACACGATTCGCCAGCTCAACGACGAGCTGCGGGTTCATGCCCACCAGCTCGAAGTGGCGAACAGCGAACTCGAAGCGTTCTCCTACAGCGTCTCCCACGACCTCCGGGCGCCCCTACGGACCATCGACGGCTTCAGCTCAGCGCTCGTCGAGGACTACAGCGATGTGCTCGACGACGACGGCAAGCACCTGCTCGACCGCATCCGCAACGCCACGCGCCACATGGGCCAGCTCATCGACGACCTGCTCGCGCTCTCCCGCGTGGCCCGCGCCGAGCTCGTCCGGCAGCACGTCGACCTCAGCGCCATGGCCCGCTCGGTCGCCGAAGAGCTTCGCGCCAGCGACCCGGCCCGCAACGTCGAATTCGTCATCGCCGAAGGGGTGACCGGCGACGGCGACGCGCGGCTCCTCCGCGTGGTGCTCGAAAACCTCCTGAACAACGCCTGGAAGTACACCGCGCGCCACGAAACGGCCCGCATCGAGTTCGGCGCCACGCAAGCGAATGGCGCCACCCGCTACTTCGTCCGCGACGACGGCGCCGGGTTCGATATGCGCTACGCCGACAACCTGTTCGGCGTGTTCCAGCGCCTGCACAACGTCCGCGACTTCCCGGGGACCGGCGTCGGGCTCGCGACGGTACAGCGGATTATTCGCCGTCACGGCGGGGAAATCGAAGCCGAGGCCGAGGTTGAAAAGGGCGCGTGTTTTACCTTTACTCTCGGCCCGGCGCTGGCCCAGGCACTTGCCGCATGAGAAGGAGACCCGATGCAAAACACCCGCATCCTGCTCGTCGAAGACAACCCCGACGATGAGGAACTGACGCTCCGCGCGTTCAAGAAGCACAACCTCGCGAACGAAGTTGTGGTCGCCCGCGATGGCGTCGAAGCGCTGCAGCACCTCTTCCCCAACGATGAACCCATCCCTCACGAGCAGATGCCGCAGCTGATCCTTCTCGACCTGAAGCTCCCCCGCCTTTCCGGCCTCGACGTCCTCCGACGTATCCGCGAAAACGAAGCCACCCGCCGCCTGCCAGTCGTCATCCTCACCTCCTCGAACGAAGAGCGCGACATCGTCGAAAGCTACGACCTCGGTGCGAACAGCTACATCCGCAAGCCCGTCGCGTTCGACGAGTTCATCGAAGGCGTCCGCCAGCTCGGGCTCTACTGGCTCGTGATGAACCAGCCCTCTCCACGCTAGGCCGCCTTTCGCGCGGCACGGCATCCGTCCCATCGCTGCGCGCGGACGGGGCTCCGCTCGCCGGCCCCTTCGTGGCCGGCGCCGTTCATGGGCCTGCCTTCGAAGACTCCCTCCCGAACGCGACCTCCCCGCCGCCCTGGCGCGCCGCCGAGGAACGCCTGGATCTCCGCGAAGCATCGCTGCCACGCCGGCTCACCGTCGATCAGCAGGTGGTTCCGGCTTTCGAGTGGCACGAACCGCGCTCCGGGAATCTGCGACGCAAGGCGGCGGCCTTCGTCGAAGGGCACCCGCTGGTCGCCGCGCGCGTGGAGCACCAGGGTGGGCACCGTTAGCGCCGGGAGCAACGCTTCGACGTTCACGTTTCCGGAGACGTCGTGGATCCGGGCTGCGTTCTCGGGGCTGGCCGAGACGCGCTGCAGGTCCGTCAGCAGCCGCCACTGCTCACGCGTACCGTCGGGGGCCATCGTGAGTGAGAAAATCTCGCGAAACGCGTCCGAATCGTGGCCCCAGCTCTGTTCGATGAGGGAGCGCATCGCCTCATGGCGAAGCAACCACTCGTTCGACGCGCGCTGCAGGCGGCCGCGGGCGAACGTCCCGAGCAACACGAGGTGCGTGAGCCGCTCGGGGTGACGGGCTGCGTAGGCGATCGCCACCGGCCCGCCCTGCGAAATCCCGAGCAGCGCGAAGCGGTCCAGTTCCAGTTCGTCGGCCAGGACTTCGAGATCCTCCACCCACGCGTCGAACGAAAGCCGCGCGACATCCCAGTCGGACAGCCCCGAACCGCGAACGTCGTAGCGAATGAGCCGGAAGCCGTCGGCGAGGTCCTGCCAGACGTGCCGCCAGAAGGGGTTCGCGGCATCCAATTGGATGTGCGTGAGCCAGTTGCCCGCCTTCACCAGCGCCGGCCCTGCGCCGGTCGTCGTGTACGCGATCCGCACGCCGTCGGGCGTGGTCAGGAAGCGAAGTTGTGGCGATGCCGGCGCCGGCGGAACGGCCGCGGCCGGCTCTTCGAGCGTCCCCACGAACCGGTATCCCCGGCCGTGCACCGTCTTGATGAGCCGCTGATGCTTGCCGCTATCTCCGATCGCCTTCCGCGCCGCCATCACCCGGCTATTCAGCGCCGCTTCGGAGATGTACTTCGAAGGCCAGATGTGCTCGATCAGTTCGTCTTTCGCGACGAGCTGCTCGTGGTTCTCTACCAGGTACGCGAGGACGTCGAACACCTGCGGCTCAAGCGGCACCTGCTGCGCGCCGTGACGCAGCTCCAGCAGCGCAGTGTCGAGTTCGAAGCCATCGAAGCGGTACCGCACCCGGTTTCTCCGCGGCAAGCGCGCCAACGCCCGGTACGCGCTGATAGTACAACGCTGGCGCGGCCTGCCAGTTCGGACACCCCTGGAACGGCGGTCAGTTCGCCCATGCAGGGCCGGTGAACGAAAGGAACGCCACCACCGCCATCCCGGACATGCCCGTGGCGAACAGGCTCCCGGTGCGCCACGAGACGCCGATTCCGATCGCCGCGGCAAGCAGCCACGACAGCGGGATGGCCAGCGGTTCCCCACCGCTCCGCGCGGCGAACGCAGAGGCGATGAGCGCGGCGAGGAACGCGGGCCGCGCCTGCGCGACGACCCGCTCCATGAACGGCGGCATCGAATCTCGTGGCCCGAGCACGATGAACGAGGCGCGCATCAGCCAGGTAATGAGGCCCGCGACAGCGAGCGAGAGTATCGAATTCACGGCCGTCCTCCAGCACGTTGGCTCAGGGCGCCCACGACCGAGCCCGCCGCGCCCGCCATGAAATGCGCCGCTCCGCCCGTCGGGGTCCAGAAGACCACGACCGCGGCCGAAACCGCGGCCACCCGCGCCGCCCGCTTGCGCAGCGCCGGCGCGAGCAGCCCGATGAGCAGCGCCGGAACCGCGTAGCGGATGGCGCCTCCCGACGGCATGCGCGATCCGAGCGCGATCCCCGCCGCCATGAACACGAGCCAGGTCGCCCAGATCGCACCGCCAGCCGCCAGGTAGTACCTCCGCACGTCGCCCGGCCGTGCCGCCAGCCGCTCCTCTGCCGACACCAGCGCGAAGAGCGGGTCGACCAGCAGGTAGGGCGCGAACCAGCGGAACCAGCGCGGCTGTTGGGCGTACGGCCGGCGCAGCGAGGCGCTATAGAAAAGGGAACGCGCGTTGATCACCGCGACCGTGCTCACCAGCGAAGCGCCCGCTGCCCCGCAGCCCAACGCCGCCAGCGCCGCGAGCTGGGCCGATGCCCCGTAGAGCAGCGGTGCGGTCATCCACCCGGTGAGCCGTGCCACGGGCGAGCTGGCCGCCGTCGCGCCTACCGCGAGTCCGAGCGGCGCCAGGCCAAGGATCGCCGGTACCGCATCGCGGATTCCCATCGCGACAGCACTTCCGCCCTCCCCGCCCCATCGCGTCGTGGCCCCACGCCCGGCCCCTACCGATATCGTCGACATCTCCGCCTCCTTCGCGGTTCTCCCGACGACCGTAGGCCCCCGCCACCCCCAAATCCTGAAGACCATCTAGAGATTCGCTGGAGATTCCCCACGCCCGGTCCGCGGCGAACTCGCGCTCATCGAAGCCCCTACCCACGCAGAGATTTACGCTTAACGCGTCATCAGTTGTCGCGATACCCGTGTTAGCATCACTCGCCGGTTTCGAAAGCCGCGCCGGGAGCCGTCATGCTCAGCCAGGGTGCACAACGGGTAGGAGCCAAGTTCGGACGACAGGAGGGGCGTGCGTGGAACGACTTCCACCCCCTCATCTGTCACATGCTGGATGTGGCTGCCGTCGCAGAACAGATCTGGGACAACGTGCTTCCCCCGGTTACGCGCGGCCGCGTTGCGAATGCCTTCGGCGCTGCGGACGACACGGCAGCCCGGTCTTGGGTCGCCTTCCTCGCCGGCCTTCACGACCTCGGCAAGAGTTGCCCGCTGTGGCAGCAGAAGTTCGACCGGCAGCACTGGAAGGAGCGGCTGGCTGAATTTCTCCCCTGCCGGGAAGTGCGCCAGAGAGACCCCGGCCACGGGGCTGTGACGGCCAGGGTCGTCGAGAGCCTGCTTACCACCCGGTTTGGAGTGTCCGAATGGATGGCGTGGTCACTCGCGGAGGTCTTGGGCGGGCACCACGGCTACTTCCCGGAGAGCTTCGAGGACGCGTGCGGGTGGACCATCGGAGAAGCGGCGCGTGACGAACGTGAGGCCTGGGACGACGTGCGTACCGAGCTCTTCGATGCGCTTGCGCAGTTGACGGGCGTCGGCGGGAGCGAGCTGGCGGCGCAGAAACTCGGCAACGCCGACGCGATGCTTCTCGCGGGGCTGGTTTGCGTCGCCGACTGGATTGGCTCGGCCGACGGCTTCTTCGCCTATGACCCTTCAGGTGCAAGCGACCTACAGGTCTACCAGGCGAAGGCCCGGACCAACGCCCGGGGTGCTCTGGAGCGGCTCGGCTGGCTCAACGAGCCGCGTGTGCCGGAGCTGCCGTCGTTCCGCGACCTGTTCGAATTCGAACCCCGCCCGTTGC
>JBLNCO010000045.1:0-8142 GCA_050260715.1 Hyphomicrobiales bacterium
TGTCGCGCACCTTGTAGGGCCGCCGCCGGTTGCGTGGGATCGCCGAGAGCAACGAATCCTCGCGCCGATCGGGCGGGTCCGTCGGGCGGCACCGTGCCGGCGGTTCCCAGGCGTTCTGGGGCAGGTACGAAAGGAACGCCCGGATCTGCTGGAACGCGTCCTCCTCGCTCTCCGCGAGGTTGTCGCACACGCCGTTGTGGTAGTGGATATCCGAGCCGCCCAGCTCCTCCTTCGTCACCTCTTCGCGCATCCCTGCGGCGACCACCGGCGGCCCCGCCACGAACACCTGCGACGTGCCGCGCACCATGATGCTCCAGTGCGAGGTCACCACGCGTGCCGCCCCGAGGCCCGCGACGCTGCCCAGCGCCGCCGAGATCACCGGCACCTCGTCGAGCATCCCGATGACGGTGTCCCAGCCGGGGTTCGCCGGCACGTAGGTGCGCCCCAGGTCGCCGAGCGTCTTCACGCTGCCACCGCCGCCGGTGCCATCCACCAGCCGGATGATGGGCACCTTCAGCTCCCGGGCCATCTTCTCGGCGTAGACCTGCTTCCCACCGATCGACGCATCGGCGGCGCCGCCTCGCACCGTGAAGTCGTCGCCGCCAACCACCACCCGGCGGCCGTCGATCCGGCCCATGCCCATCACGAAGTTCGCCGGCCGGATCGAGACGAGGTTCCCCTGCTCGTCGTACTCGGGCTTGCCGGCCAGGACACCCGTTTCCGCGAAGGTACCCGGGTCCAGCAGCCCAGCAATTCGCTCCCGGACGGTGAGCTTACCGCCCTCGTGCTGCCTCCGGACGTTATCCGGGCCGCCCATCTCCTCGGCGAGTGTCGTCCGCCGCTTGAGCTCCTCGACCTCGGGCTCCCAGCTCATGCCACTCTCACCCCCCACCGCTCCGTGGATGTAGCCCGCATCCTACGCGGTCCAGGGTCCACCGTTAACGGTTCCGGAGTTGGAATGCGAGGCATGCTCCGCGCATGCGAGCACTCAACATGGCATAAGTACTGGCCCGCTTCGTAAACAGAGGAGTAGAGTGCTTTCGAACGTTCCCGGCCGGCCGGCCGGGTTCCCAGCTGCAGCCAACAACGGGAGGATGTCGAACGTGCGGATAACCCATCGAAACCCGAACACGCTTCTCGCCCAACCGGCGATGACCGTCGCACTGCTGATGATTGCCGCGATCGCGGCTTTCGCCCTCGGGCCCGTCCGCCACGCCTATGCAGCCAGCGCGGGCGTCTTCAACTTCCACGAGGCGTCCTCCAATGTGGCGGAGGGTAGCGCGGCATTCATTTCGGTCGATCGCTCGTGCTCCGGTGGGTGCGCCGGAGCTCAGACCGTCGAATTCAGCATCGCATTGACGAGCGCGCAACCCGCGGATTTCGAGCAGTCCATCTCGAACGGCGCCCGCTTCTTCCTGACCTTCGGAGAAAACGAGACGAGCCGGACAATCAACCTGGGCCAGTCTGGCTCCGGGATCGGCACGGTAGACGACCTGCTCCAAGAGGGCCCCGAAAGCATCGGCCTCACCCTGGAAAGCGTCACCGGTGGCGGCACGCTCGGCTCGAACAAGACGCACACGCTGACCATCACCGACAACGACGGCCCAGCCGTCTTCTCGTTCAGCCAGTCCGACTACATCGCCACCGAGGGCGACGGTTCCGCGCTCATCACGGTGCTGCGCTCCGGTGCGATGGGCCAGGACGTCTCCATCGACTACGAAACCGTCGACCTTCCCGGAGAAGCCGATGCCGGCAGCGATTACTCGGCGCGCAGCGGGACCCTCGAGTTCGACGCCAACGAGACTTCTCGGACCTTCACCGTCCCGATAATCAACGACAGCCTGGACGAATCGACCGAGGAGATCGGGCTCAGCCTGTTTGACCCCTCGAACGACGTGACGCCCGTCGACACAGCCACCATTACGCTGCTCGACAACGATGGGGCCGGCATCTTCTCGTTCTCGCAGGCGACCTACACCGTGGCCGAAGCCGGCGGCAGTGTGACGCTCACGGTGCAGCGGCAGGGCACGACCGGCACCGCCACCGTCCAGTACGCCACCGCCAACGGCAACGCCTTCTCGCCGAGCGACTACGAGGGCAAGTCCGGGACGCTCACCTTCGGGCCCGGCGTCTCTACCCAGACCATCATCATCGACATCGTTCCCGACACCATCACCGAAGTCGACGAGACGTTCACCGTCACGCTGAGCAACCCCAGCGCTGATGCAACGCTCGGCACGCCGAGCACCGCCACCGTCACCATCGACGACGACGAGCTCGGCCCGCCAACAGTCACCGGACTCCTGCCGAACGCCGGGCCGCCCGCTGGCGGCAACGTCGTCATCATCTCGGGCACGAACTTCGTCATCCCGTGCAGCGTCACGTTCGATGGCATCCCGGCCCAGCGCCAGAGCTTCAACAGCTCCACGCAAATGACCTATTACGCGCCGACCCACGGCATCGGCGTTGGCGACGTCATCGTGGCGTGCCCCGATGGCACCAGCCCCAACACGTCCGCCGACAACTACACCTGGACGGCCGGGCCCGTCCTCACGGGCATCTCGCCCTCCAGCGGCGAGGCCGACGGTAGCCCCGCGACCATCGCCACGGTCACCGGCCAGAACCTGGTCAACGTCATCGCCGTGAACTTCGGCAGCGTGCCCGCCACGAACTGGACGGAGTCGCCCGGCGGCACCAGCCTTACCGTCGTTGTCCCGCCGCAGGCCGCCGGCACCGTCTACGTGACCGTCACGACCACCGCCGGCACCAGCCCGGTCACGGCCAACGCGCAGTTCACCTACATCGGCGCCGTCGCGGGCCCGGTCATCACCGGCATCTCCCCCAGCTCCACGCCGGTGAACACGACACCGACCGTGGTCATTTCGGGCACCGGCTTCCTCGGGACGCAGTCGGTCACCTTCGGCGGCGTGCTCGCGACCATCGTCGGCACCCCGACCGACACCTCCATCACCGTCACCGCTCCGTCTCGCGCGAGCGCGGGCACCGTCCGTGTCGTCGTCACGACCGGCGCCGGGAGCAGCCCCGACAACGCGGCCGATAGCTTCACCTACACCGACACGAGCACGGCCGAGACGGTCACGATGAAGCTCTTCTACCGCTGGTCGCTCCTGCCCTACACCGGCAAGACCATGGACGCGCTCGCTGCCCTGAAGGGCCTCGAATCGCCCGACAACCCGGCCACCAACGACGTCTCCGATGAGGTCACCGCCATCTACCGCTGGAACCCCACCGGCGCCGGTTGCCCGGCAGGCCAGGACCAGTGCTGGGACGCCTTCTTCCCCGAGGGCGTCGGCGTCCCTGGCGCGAACGACTTCACCACGATGGTCAACGGCGAGATCTACTGGATCGCCATCGAGGGCCCGGGAGATATCGACTGGACCGTCATCAAGGGGCCGTGAGCCCCGCCCGGTAACCGAACCCGCGAGCCGCCTAACCCGGGCGGCTCGTCTCGTTCCTGGCGGTCAGGCGTGGATGAGCTCCGTCTCGATCGCCAGGATCTCCACGTCGAGCCGCCACTCCTCGATCGCGCGTGCGATGTTCCCCAGCTGCGAATCGGCGTGCGCCGTTTCGTTCGAGACGCACACCACGGCGATCGTCGCTTGGCCCGGGTCGTCGAGGTCCTTGATTTCTGCCACGGCGGCGTTGAAGCGTTGCCGTACCCGCTCGATCACCGATTTCACCACCGAGCGTTTCTCCTTGAGCGTCTCGGCGGGCACGGCCATGCGAATGCGAAGGATGCCAACAGTCATGGAGGTGCGTGGTCCAGGCGCCACGCCTCGCGCGAAGATATCCGCTCGTCTCCAGCCTACAGTGGTTCGGCCGTTTCCGGTTCCGGTTCGGCGGGGAGTGGCGGCAGCTCCTTCGGGCTGCGGATGCCGAAGTGCTCAAGGAAGCGCATCGTCGTCCGGTAGAGCTTCGGCTTGCCCGGCCCTTCGCCCATACCCACGTTCTCGATGAGCCCGCGCGCCTCGAGCATCGCCACCAGCCGGTCGCTGTTCACGCCGCGAATCGCCTCGATCTCCGCCCGCGTCGCCGGCTGCTTGTACGCGATGATCGTCAGCACTTCCAGCGCCGCCCGCGACAACCGCTGCCCCGGCCCCTGCCCCAGCAGCTCGTCGATGTACGGCGCGTACTCCGGCGCCGTCACGAGCTGGTATTTCTGGCCGTCTTCCATCACCCTCAGGCCGCGCGCCTCGTAGTCCGCGGCAAGCCGCTGCAGCGCCTTCCGCGCGGCGCCATCCGAGACGCCTGCCGCCCGCGCCAGCGCGCCGAGCGTCTGTGGCTCTTCCGCGACGAACAACAGGGCTTCCATCACCCACGGCAGTTCGCTCGAAGGACGGGGCTTCGGGTGGTCAGTCACTGGCCTGTCGTGCTCCCTCAGGTTGCTGTTCGGCTGCTGGCTGTTCGTTCGAAGGCTGCTCCGCCGACGGCTGGCCACCGTCGGGCTGCGCCGGCGCCTGCAGCGATGGTTCCGGTTCGCCGTACGTCTGGCGCAGGTCCGCGGCCGGCTCCGGCCACGGCTCTTCGTGGCGTCCAGGCGCGGGCGGCCGGTCGTACAGCCCTTCGGGCGGCGGCGGCCACGGCTCCTGGTGCCGCACGATTTGCCGCGTCGCGCGTTGCGGCCGCTGCCGCTGTTCCACCGCGACCGGCCGCGCCGCCACCTCGTCGTACTCGATCCGCACGCTCGGGCGCCGGACGTTCGTGACACCCAGTTGCTCCCGTAGCGTCGAAGCGATCGTCACACCGATCAGGTTCGTCACGTGCGCGATGCTGGCGCTCGGTTCGATGACCGCCGTTACCGCCGTTTCGACTGCTCCGTTGCTCCCGAGCCGCACCCGCGGGTCGGCCCGCCGAATTTCGGGCACCCGTTCGAGGTCGTCGCGGATCAGGCTCTCGACCGCGCCCGCCGTGATTTCAATCGTGCCGCCTTCCGCCTGGCGCAGCCGCAGCCGTCCACCGCTCGATTCCGTGCTCCGTGTGAGCGCCACCACGAGCGTCAGCAACGCGAACAGGCCGAGGCACGCCATCAGCGCCGTGAAGAGCCACTTCTCGGAGTCGCCCGACGTGATGTAGGAGACGAACCGGAACCCTTCGGGGTGGATGTCGAGCTGCTGGTCCTGGTTCCACGCGAGCGCGATGAGCCCCGCGCACGCCGCCAGGAAGAGCACCGAATAAAACGCGAGCAATGCCCGCCGGAGTCCGTTCATGCCTCGCCTCCCCTCGCCCCCGCGAATACGCCGTCATGGTACATCTCACCGATCAAGACAGGGGTAACGCGATTCTGCACAGTCCTTACCGCGCTATACACCGGGATGTAGTTGTCGGTGTACCCGTGCCACAATTGCCGGCCGTCGATGGTTCGCTCGCCCTCCCAGAGCACCGGCCGCACCGTCCCGGCGAACCGCTGCCGGAACCGGCGCGACAGCTCGTCGCCCAGCGCCAGCAGCCGCCGCATCCGCTCCTGGCGCACGGGCACCGGGACCTCGCCGGGCATCCGGGCGGCCGCCGTGCGGCTGCGCCGTGAATAGGGGAAGCAGTGCAGCCGCGCGAACCCCACCTCGTCGCAGAGCAGCAGCGTGTCTTCGAAGCCGGCGTCCGATTCACCCGGGAACCCCGCGATGACATCCGTCGTGATCGCGACCCCCGGCACCGCCACGTAGATGCGCTCGACCGCTGCCAGGTACTCCGCGGCGGTATAACGGCGGCGCATCGCCCGCAGCGTCGCTTCGCTGCCCGACTGGAGTGCCAGGTGGAAGTGCGGCATGAGCCGCGGGTCCTGCCAGAGCTCGAGCAGTTCGGGCGTGATGTCCTGCGGCTGCAGCGAACTGAACCGGATGCGGCTCACCTCCGTTCGCTCCAGCAGCCCCGCGATCAGGTGGTGTGGTTTGCGTGGCGGGTCGAGATCCCGGCCCCAGGCGCCCAGCTGCGTGCCGGTGATCACCACCTCGCGCGCGCCCGCCTCCACGGCGTGGTTCACTTCGCGAGCCACCGCCTCGATCCCGCGCGACTCCTCCCGACCCCGCGTCCGCGGCACGATGCAAAACGCGCAGACGTCGTTGCAGCCCTCCTGCGCCTTCACGAACACGCGCGTGTGCAGCCCCGGCAGCCTCGCCGGGTGCACCGCCATCGGCTCGGGGAGGGTCCCCGGCAGCGCCGCCAGGAAGTCCACGAGCTGCCGCTTGTCCCCGTCGCGCGTCCCGACGACGAGGTCGGCGCCGAGCTCCCGTACCGGTTCGAACCCGGCGCTCTGCGGGTAGCAGCCCGTCACCGTGACCCGCGCCGTGGGAGACGTCCGCCGCACCGATCGGATCAGCTTGCGCGATTTCTGGTCCGCCACGTGCGTCACCGAGCAGGTGTTCACCACAAACGCGTCCGCATCGCACATGTGGTCGACCACGTCGAACCCGGCCGCTCGCAGGCCGCGCGCGATCTCCTCGCTGTCCGCCAGGTTCAGCTTGCAGCCGAGAGTGAGTACCGCGGCGAGGGGGCGATCCGCCATGCCGTCATCCTACCGCGCCCCTCTCGAACGCTGCAGCGCGACACTGTGTGATGCCTTTCACGCTCCTTGCCCTTGCCATGCTTCCCTCGCGCCGTACGATGATCCTGCGGCTGCCCGCCGCCGGAGGGAACGTATGTCTCCTGACCTCGACGCAGCCTTCGCGGATGCCGAAAACCACGTGGGTGGCGCCATGCCCCAGCGGATTATCGAGCGCCTCGCCGAAAAGCTTGGCGGCGCCGCGAACGCCCGCGCGGTCTATGGCGACCCCGTCGAACGGGATGGCATCACCATCATCCCGGTCGCGAAAGTCTCCTTCGGCCTGGGCGGTGGCGGCGGACGCGGCGCCGATAGCAAGGAAGGCACCTTCGAAGGTGGCGAAGGCGGCGGTGGCGGCGGTGGCCTGAACGCGAAGCCCGTCGGCTACATCGAAATCCGCAACGGACAGGCCACCTTCGTTCGCTTCAAGGACCCGGCGGCGCTGGTGCCGGTCCTCATCGGTGGGGCGATCGCCTCGTGGATCTTCGCTCGCGCCCTCCGCACGATCTTCCGCTAGCAACTCCACTCCCCCGGGGTACCCGCCGGTTCGGCCGGCGGCGCTTTATCGCGTCCGCGGCGGCCGTCGCCGGTGCGCTCGTTGTGGGCTGCGGCGACGACGACTCCCCCGAAGCCGCACCGTCGCCTTCGCCTGCATCGGAAACGCCCTCGCCTGCAACCGCGGCGCCCACGGCAACGACTCCTCCCCCAACCGCCACGCCGTCGCCAACGGCGACTCCCCCGCCCGTCTTCGAGAACCCGACCGTCCCGACCGGCTTCCCGCTCGACCCGGCGATGCGCCTCGGCATCGTCCGTGGCGACCCCGGAGACCGCACCCTGGTCTTCGGCGAAGGACCGACCGCGCTCGAGTACAGCCGCGACGACCAGCCCTCCGGCGAGCCGGTGCGTGCCAATCGCTGCGGCTGGAACGCCCGCGTGCACCTCGAATACGAGGGGCAGCCCGCGGTCGACTGGTACATCCCGGGCGGCACGCCCGTCCACGCCACGATGGACGGTACGGCCACCCTCCTCGTCAACACCACCTCGAACCCGTTCGATGTCTACGGCGTCAGCCGCGAGCCGTACATCGGCAACCCGGACCGCCTGCGCGCGCCCATCTCGCCCTTCCCGGGTGTGGGAGGTGGCCAGGGGTGCTTCGTGCGCATCGACAACGACTCGTACCGCACCGACTACGCCCACCTCGACCTTGCGCTCACGGGCCCGCTCGTCCCGTCCGGCGCCTTCCTCCCCGGCTATGTGCCAGGCCCGGACCTCGTGCAGCAGTTCGCCGAACTCCGCGACTTCCGCCTCGCCACCGCCATCGCACAGTGGCCCGTGAGGAAGGGCGATGTCATCGGGTTCAGCGGCGACAGCGGCTACAGCGAGGCGCCGCACCTCCACTACACCATCCGCTACGCGGGGTCCGGCAACCTCCTCTGCCCGACGACCGAATCCGAATTTGCCGACAACGGCTGGCTCCTGAAGACACCCTGACCGCCACGTCACGGATTTGCAGCCCGGGCCGGTCACGCGTTTAGCCCGGGGCGGGGCGCTTCGCCCGAAACTTCCCGCATGCCAGATACCAGAGA
>JBLNCO010000046.1:0-9826 GCA_050260715.1 Hyphomicrobiales bacterium
AGGGCTACGCGCTCACCCTCGTCGCCCGCGACCTGGCGCGCCTCGAAGAGCTCGCGGCGACGCTCCACGCAGAGCACGGGACGGCCTGCGAAGTCATCTCCGCCGACCTCGCCGACCCCGCCGCGCTCGCCGGGGTCGAAGAGCGCGTCCGCCAGGCGGAGGACCTGTCGCTGCTGGTGAACTGCGCGGGCTTCGGGACCACCGGCCGCTTCGCCGAGCTCGATATCGATGCCGAGGAGGCCGAGGTCCGTGTGAACGTCATCGCCACGATGCGCCTGGCGCGCGCCGCCCTCCCGGGGATGATCGCCCGCGGCCAAGGCGGTCTGATCAACGTGTCGTCCATTGCGGCGTTCCAGCCCGGGCCGCTAAATGCGACCTACAGCGCCACGAAGTCGTTCGTGATCAGCTTCAGCGAGGCGCTGCACGAAGAGCTGCGGGGCACCGGAGTCACCGTGCAGGCGCTCTGCCCGGGCTTCACGCGGACTGAGTTCCAGCATCGCGCCGGCTGGGAGCCATCGGCCGTGCCGGGGTTCGCTTGGAGCGAAGCGCCGGACGTGGTCCGCGTGTCGCTGCGGGCGCTGAAGCGAGGCGATGCGGTGTGCATCCCGGGCGTGCACAACAAGCTCCTCGCGGCCACCTCCGGCGCGGCCCCGCGGGGGCTGGTGCGGCGCGTGAGCGGCATCGTCAGCCGGCGGGCCGTCCGCTGATCGCCGTGTCCGGTGACCCTCGCCGCCGCAGCCCCTAGACTGCGCGCATGCCCGAAATCACCGCCCCCGACGGCGTCACGCTCCACTTCGAGGAGTGGGGCCAGCCCGACGAACCCGCCGTCGTCCTGCTCCACGGCTTCACCGCCGACCTCCGCAGCTGGATGCCCATCATCGAGCCGCTGAGCGACGACTACCGCGTCATCGCGCTCGACCTCCGCGGGCACGGCCTTTCGAGCGCCCCCGCCGATGAGGCCGCCTACACGATGGATGCCTTCGCCGGCGACGTGCTCCACCTCCTCGACGCGCTCAACATCGAGCTCTGCGGACTCGTTGGCTCGAGCTTCGGAGGGATGATCGCTGCCCAGGTGGGCGTGAACTGGCCCGAGCGGCTGGCGGCGCTCTGCATCTCCGATGCCTCCGCCGCGTACGAGGATAGCCGCTACGCCGAGGCCTACTACGAACGCGAACGCCGCATCGACGAGATGTGCAACGTGGTCGCGAAGTGGGGCACCGCACACCTCGGGAAGCAGCTCGCCGCGTCCATCTCGGATGAGTTCTTGCGGGCCGCGACCATCCGGCGCTATTCGCGCATGAGCAGCGAGGCGTTTCTCGGCTCGGCGAACGTCCGGCGCAACCGGCCGAACCTGCTGCCCGAGCTCCAGCATCGCCTGACGATGCCTGTGCTCGTCTGTGCGGGCGAAAACGACCACGTGCGCAGCGCCTCGGAGGTCATCGTCAGCGAGCTTCCGTCGGCCCGCTACGTCCTCTTCCGCGAATCCGGCCACACCGTGCCGGTCCACCGCCCCGATGCGTTCGTCGACGCACTTATCGCCTTCCTGCGCGACGTCGAGGACGGCAAACCGATTCCAGGCCGCCACGAGCTGTAGCTAGCGTCCCGCTCGCCACTCCGCGGCGCTCGGGACCCCGGCGATCCCCCGCGCGGCCCTGACACCACGCACAATCGCCCGTTCCACCGCCTGCACCGTCATCAGGCCGACGGTCAGCGCATCGCCGCGGCGGGCCTCGCGGCCGCCCATCGCGATTGCGAAGGCGACGTCGCCATCGCCGAACGTGTGCGCCGGCACGATGGTCCGCGCGAGCCCGTCCTGCGCCTGGTAAGCCACGCGCTGGAGCTCGTGGTGCGCGAACGCGACGTTCGTCGCGACCACCACGAGCGTCGTGTTCTCGATGAGCGCGTCCATCTGCGCGGTGCGTCGGTGCATCGCCTCGGAGAGCGGGACCATCTCGCCCGGCTCGTCGCCGCGCGGCCCGGCGATGAGCTGCCCGGTGTCCGGGTCGAACACCGATCCCACCGCGTTCGTGACCGCCAGCGCCCCGACGACAATCTCGCGCGGCCCGGCGATGCTCGCGGTACCGACGCCGCCCTTGAGGCAGCGCTCGGCGCCCAGCAGCTTCGCCACCGTCGCGCCGGTGCCCGCACCGATCGTCCCCTCTTCGACCTTCCCGCGCTTCGCGCGGCGGGCGGCTTCGTAGCCCTGGGCATCACCGGGGTAGGCGTCGGGCTTCCCAATACCACGGTCGAATAACACGGCCGCCGGGACGATGGGCACGCGGCCGGCAGTCGTTTCGAAGCCGGCGTTGTGTTCGGCGAGCCAGCGCATGACGCCGGTCGCTGCTGCCAGGCCGAAGGCGCTGCCGCCGCAGAGGGCGATCGCGTGCGCCGTCCGTACGACGTTCGCGCCGTTGAGGGCGTCGGTCTCACGCGTCCCCGGGGCTCCGCCGCGCGCGTCCATCGCCACCGCCGTCGCCTGCTCGCAGAGCACCACGGTGCAGCCCGTCACCGCGCGGCGGTCGGACCAGTGGCCCACGCGGATGCCCGGCACGTCGGTGATGGCGTCGAGAGGGCCGCTCTCCCAGCTCCGGTCGCCCATCAGGGGCGCCGTCCGGCGTTGCGCCGGGAATCGAGGTAGCTCGTAAGGAAGCCGCGCGCGATGTCCGAGAGGTCGGCGGTGTAGTCGGCGAGGTAGGCGGCGTCGCTTTCGCCCACCCCGAAGCTGGAGGCGAACACTTCGCCATCGCTCGCGACGCCCGCAAACCACGACTCGCTCGGCACGTTGCGGTTCCCCAGCCCGGGGATGAGCAGCATCGAATTGCCCGTCTCCGCCGCGGCGACGAGACCCGTCAGCGCGGCGAGGTCGGGCTGCGCACGCAGCGTGCGCGCGGGCGGCAGCGCGTCCTCGCCGAGCGACAGCTCGCGGACCATCTGTTCGGGCGTGAAGGTCCCGGCGATGTGGATGAACTCCTTCCATTCGGCCACGCCTGGCAGCGGCCGCAGCAGCGACCGGGCAACGCTGTACGTGCGGTCGGAGAGCGCCTGGTAGACGGCGACCAGCCGGCGGCAGGCTTCGGCGAGCTCCTGGCCGATGAGCCGCGCAAGGATCGCGCGGTCGCCGGCCTCGGCGAAGACCAGCGCCTTAAGTGCGGCGTCGGCGGCCATTTGCGGTTTGCGAATCGCCGACCGTGCGTAGGCATCGACGAACTCGAGTTCGCCCATCCCGCCCGGAAACGATGCAGGTGTCATGGGCCGATTCTACGACGGCCAGAGGGCGGCGCGGATTGCGGCCGCCACCGGCGAGCCGCCCGCCGGTTCGCGCATCGCCTGCTCGATGCGGCTCGCCGCCAGCCGGAGCGCGGCGCTGCCCGCGTCGTCGCCGAGCATTTCGATGAGCCGCCGCGGCAGCGTCAGCAGTTCGCCAAGGCCCCACAGGATCGTGGCGAGGTCCGTGTTGTCGATGGTCGCGAACACGTCCAGGCCGCGGCTGCGCGCGTAGCGGCCCGCCAGCTCCCGCCGCTGGCCGGCCCTCGCGCCGCTCGTCGCGAGGAAGGCGGCGAAGTCGAACAGCTGCGGCCCGAACCCGGCGGCCTGGAACCCGACCACCCGCAGCCCGCCGGGGGCGAACAGCACGTTCGTCGCCACCGCGTCGCCATGGACGAACCCGAACGGGCCCCCGCGCAGTACCACCGCCGCCTCCGCGAGCGGGGCCGCCGCGGGCTCGCGTTCGTGCGCCGCGAACCCGAGCCGGTGCAACGGGATCTCCTCGCCGGGTACAAGCTCCTCGGGCGAACGCTCCCAGCGCAGCCCTTCGCGCACGTCCAGCGCGTGCAGCGCTGCGAGCGCATCGACGGCCGCCTCCAGCTGCGCTGGCGATGGCTCGACGTTCATGGCCGTCAGCCCGTCGTCCCACGTCTCGACCGATGCGAGCCCGCCGTCTACCGGGATGAGCGCGAGCGGCGCCGGGGCGCGCGGATACCCGGTGCGGGCGATCGCTTCGAGCACCGCGAGGTTGTTCTCGATGGCCTCGTCCGCATCCCGGCGGACCAGCACGAGGCGCTGGCCGCCGCCGGGCGGGCAGAGCGCGACGCGCTCGGCGAGGCCCCGCGCGGTGGTCGCCGGCTCGGCATCGACCGTGGAGTCCGCTGGCAGGCGGAGGGCGGCGAGCAGCGCCTCGGAATCAACCAGCATGGCTCTTCCTCCGGGCCTTCGGCTGGCACTTCGGGCAGTAGTGCGTCCCCCGGCCGGCCACGACGGTTTTCACAATCGGCGTGCCGCAGGAATAGCACGGCTTCCCTTCGCGGCGAAACACCTGAACGTACATGTGCTGCGACCCCTGGTTCCCCTGGCCATCGACATAATCGCGGAAGCTCGCGCCGCGGTTCGCGATGCCCCGTTCGAGCACCTCGCGAGCCGCCTGGTGGAGACGTTTCGTGGCGGCCGGCGAGAGGCTGCCCGCCGGCGTGTCCGGCCGGATCCTCGCCTGGTAAAGCGCCTCGTCGACGTAGATGTTGCCGAGCCCGGACATCCGCCGCTGGTCGAGGAGTACCGCCTTCACCGGCGCGGTCCGGCCTGCCAGCGCCTGGCGGAAGCGCTGCAACGAGAAATCCTCGTCGATCGGTTCCGGGCCCAGCTTCGCAAGCAGCTCATCGAGTGACTGGTACACCCGCCAGGTGCCGAACTTCCGCAGGTCGCTCCAGCGCAGGTCGTGGCCGTCGTCGAGTTCGATGCGCGCCCGTTCGTACTGCTCGGGCGGCGCTTCGCGGTCCCGCCAGAGCAGGCGGCCGGTCATGCGCAGGTGCGCGACGAAGGTGCGGCTGTCGTCCAGCGCAAAGAGCAGGTACTTCCCGCGCCGGCCGAGGCCGGTGATGGTCCGGCCCAGCAGGTTCGCGCGAAGCACGTCGATGGGTGCGGCGGCGAGCAGCGGCAGGGTCGCGGGATCGACTTCCACGCCGGTGATCTGCCGGCCCACGACGAGTCCCCCCAGGTCGCGCCGGATCGTTTCGACTTCGGGCAGTTCGGGCACGAGCCGATCGTACAGGGCGCGCCCGCCTCGCACATGTGGGGCGGCGGTCGCCGGTGGCCGAAAGAGGCCCGGCTCGAAGGAGCGGGGCCTGCCGAGAGCCGAGAGCCGAAAGCCTTTCGTACAGGGCGCGCCCGCCTCGCACATGTGGGGCGGCGGTCGCCAGTGGCCGAAAAAGGGCCCTGCTCGAAGGAGCGGGGCCTGCCGAGAGCCGAGAGCCGAGAGCCGAAAGCCTTTCGTACAGGGCGCGCCCGCCTCGCACATGTGGGGCGGCGGTCGCCGGTGGCCAAAAAAGGGCCCCGCGCGAAGGAGCGGGGCCTGCTGAGAGCCGAGAGCCGACGGCCGAAAGCCTTTTACCGCCCGATGGCCATGTTGCGCAGCCGGCGGATGCGGTCCTCCAGCGGCGGGTGCGTGCTGAACAGGTTCGACATCCCCTGGCCCGAAAACGGCTTGACGATGTACAGCGCCGAGACCGCTTCCTGCGCGGGGGTATCGGGCATCGGCCGATAGGCCACGCCCTGCTGCAGCTTTTCGAGTGCGCTTGCGAGCGCCTCGGGGTCGTGCGTCACTTCGGCGCCGGTCTTATCGGCCGCGTACTCGCGCTGCCGGCTGATGCCGAGCTGGATCAGTGACGCCGCGATTGGCGCGATGAGGATGGCCACGAGCATCAGCAGCGGGTTCTGGTTGTCACGCCGGCCGCCGAAGAGGCTCGAGAACATGAGCACCTGCGCGATCATCTGAATGGCGCCGGCGATCGTCGCGACGATCGAGCTCGTGAGGATGTCGCGGTTCTTCACATGGCCCATTTCGTGGCCGAGCACCCCGCGCAGTTCGCGGTCGGTGAGGATGCGCCGGATGCCCGTCGTCACCGCGACCACCGCGTGCTGCGGGTTACGGCCGGTCGCGAAGGCGTTGGGCGAATCGGTATGGATGACGTAGACGCGCGGCATCGGCATCTTCGAAAGCTGCGCGACTTCGCGGACCAGTGCGAAGAGATGCGGGTCCTGTTCTTCCGTGATTTCCTGGGCGCCGGCCATGCGCAGCGCCATCTTGTCGGAGAACCAGTAGGCGAAGAAGTTCATCGCACCAGCGATGACGAGGAAGAGAATTGCGCCGCCGGTTCCTCCAACCAGCCCACCCACGGCAACAAGAATGCCGGTGAGCGTCGCCAGCAAAACCGTGGTTTTGAGCGTGTTCATCGATTCGGTCTCGCACCTCCTTGGGTAGCTCCATTATACAAGGGTCCTGTCAGAGGCTCTGGTAAACGGGTTGTAGACCGGAGTTATCACATGGCTAGCCGCCGGCCAGCTTCACGCGGTGGCCCAGCGACTCGAGGTGCGCGACCAGCCGTTCGCGCTGGTCGCCCTGCAACACGAGCACCCGCCCATCGCGCGAACCGCCGCTGCCGCAATGCTGCTTCAGACGCTTGAGCAGAACGTCGAGCTCGGCGTCGCTGCCGGGGAGGCCGGTGACCGTCGTGGCGGTCTTCCCGCCGCGGCCGCGCCGGTCTCGCTGCACCCGGACGATGCCATCGTTCGGCACGGAAGGCGCGGACCCCTTGCCGACCTGCTTCCGGCCAGGGGGCGCCGCCGGTTCGCGCACGCGCCCGCCGTCGCTCGAGTACACCAGCCGCGAGTTCGAGGTACGGGGATCGCTCATTCGTCGAGTGTAGCCCCCCGCTCACACCCCGCGCTTGTCGCCCCAGATGTAGATGTGGAGCCGCGTACTGAACCGGTAGCCGCGCTCGGCGCAGAGCTCGGCCAGCCAGCGGCTGCGGGCGGTGAGCTCGGCCGCGGTCCGACCTTCGGGCATGAGCACCATCCGGCCCGCCGGGATGCCGTACGCCTCGCGCAGATCCTCGACTTCCGCGAGGTCGCCTTCGCTCTGCACGACGAACTTGAATATCGCACGCTCGCAGGCCGCGAATTCGCGCAGGGAAGCCGGGTTGATTCGCCGCAACCCTTCGTTCCCGCTGTGTGCGAGCTTCGGCGAGACGTTCCACTGGTCGACCAGCGGCGCGAGCGCCCCGGGCGCTATCGTCCCGTTCGTTTCGACCTCGATGCGGAACCCTTCGTCCTTCAGGCGCGTTGCCAACGGGACCAGTTGGCGCCGCTGGATCAGCGGCTCGCCGCCCGTGATCACGACATTTCGCGGCGCACGCGCTGTGACGTTCGCCACGACATCCTCCGCCGCCATCGGGAGCACCTGCTCGGCCCGGTCGTAGTGCGACCAGTCCCACGTGTAGGCGGTGTCGCACCAGGAGCAGCGGAGGTTGCAGACGGCCAGCCGCACGAATGTGCTCGGGATTCCCGCCGAGACGCCTTCGCCCTGGATCGATGAAAAGATCTCGGGCTGGCCGCCGGCCATGCGGGAGACGAGCAGCTGGTCCATCAGGCAGGGGCCAGTGCGGGGTCCGGGACGCCGGCCGCAGCGAACCCGGCCGCCCGGAGCGCGCAGGAATCGCAGGCGCCGCAGGGCCGGTCCTCTCCGGCGTAACAGCTCCAGGTCAGGTGCAGCGGCGCGCCCAGCTCCAGGCCGTGCCGGACGATCTCGGCCTTACCCATGCGGATGATTGGCGCCTCGATGCGCATCGGCACACCGTAGGCCGCGCCCAGCTTGCTCCCCAGGCGCAGCACCTCCGCGATGGCGTCGTAGAACTCGGGGCGACAGTCGGGGTAGCCCGAGTAGTCGATGGCGTTCGCGCCGACGTAAATGACCCCCTCGAGCGTGGCCGGGTCGCGCCCCTCCTCTTCGATGAGCGCGAGCAGCCAGCTTTCGAGCGCCGCCGCCGCGACGGTCACGAAGAACGTGTTGCGCAGCGGCACGTAGGTGATGGGGATGTCCTCGGCCATCTCCTCGGGCGCGCGATGTTCGGGCACCGCGTAGGTCGCGGTGTCGGTGAGCGCCGAATACGACGCGATGTCCCGGTAGAAGCTCGCGTCGGCTTCGAGCAGCGGGATGCCCAGCGCCTCGGCGACCGCCCGGGCCGAACGGAGCTCCCGCAGGTGCCGTTGCCCGTACCCGATCGTGAGCGCACGGACCTCGTGGCCCTCGCGCACGGCATGCGCAGCGACTGTGGTGGAATCGAGCCCTCCCGAAAGCAGGACGATGGCGTGCACAGGCAATCCCCCGCGCGTCGTGCGCAGGTTCGATTGTAGTCCCGGCCGGACGAAATCCCGAGCGCGGATACGGAGCCCGGAGCCCTACCCGCCCTCGGCGACCGCGCCCGCCGACACCAGGGCGTCGATGCGCGCGTCGTCGAACCCGAATTCGCGCAGGACCTGGCGGCTGTGCTCCCCGCACTTCGGCGCCGGGCCGGGGAACCCGCCCTGCGAACGGCCCCAGTCGGCGTAGGCGCGCACGGTCGTGACCTGCCCGAAGGTCGGGTCGTCGAATTGCTGGAACAGCCGGTTCGCCTGGAGGTGCGGGTCACGGAACATGTCGTTGCGGCTGACGGCGGGCGCGGCCGGTGCGCCGGCGAGCAGGAGCCGGTCGACCGCCTCCCCGACGGGGAGTGCCGCGAGCGCGTCGGCGATCGCTGTCCCGAGCGCACCCTGGGCGGGCTCTTCGAGCGCCCGCTCGGCCACGTAGCGCCCGGCCCACTCGTGGTGCCCGAGCGCCGCCACGACCGCGTGAAAGTGCGCCGGTTCGGTCGCCGCAATCGCGAGCCAGCCATCGCTACAGCGGTAGAACCGCCGTAGCGCAGTGCTGCCGATGAAGTCGCGGCCGCCGGTGGGCGCCGGGGGCCGTCCTTCGTACCACGTCACCTCACCCGATTGGAACATGATCGTCTGGTTCGCCAGGCAGGTGTGGACCTCCTGCCCCCGGCCCGTGCGTTCGCGCGCGTGGAGCGCCGCGAGGATCCCGAAGGCCGCGGTCATGGCGGTGCCGGTGTCGTTGATCGGGATCTGGTGGAACACGGGTTCGTCGTCGCCGCCCTGGGCGGCCATCATCCCGCTGCGCGCCTGGAGGATCGGGTCGAAGCCGGGATCGGCCGCGAGCGGACCTTCGGGGCCGTACCCGGTCACCGAGCAGGTGATGATGCGCGGGTTGATCGCGCTCAGGGATGCGTAGTCGATCCCCAGCCGTTCGCGCACGCCCAGCCGGAAGTTGTCGAGCACCACGTCCGCGTTGCGGACCAGGTCCTCGAACGCGGCGCGGCCTTCCGGGTGCTTCAGGTCGAGCGCGAGGCTGCGCTTCCCGAGGTTGTACCCGATGAACCCGAGGCCGTACGGCCGGAACGGGTCACCGCTCGGCGGCTCGATCTTGATGACGTCCGCACCGAAGTTTGCGAGCACGGTCGGCGCGTACGTCCCGGCGATGAAGGCGCCGAGGTCGAGGATACGGATGCCCGCGAGCGGGCCGCCCGATTCGTTCGCTGCGGCATCGTCCGCCGGCGCCGGCTGCGGCGCCGGCTCCGCCCACACGTCTGCGGCCTCCACGCGGCAGCCGGGCCCGGGGATATGGCGCACCTCGCCGGGGGTATCGGTGAGCTTGATGGGCACCCCGGGAAGTTCGACCTTCCCCAGCTCCGGGTGTTCGAATTCGAGCCTCATCTCGTTCGCGGCGACCGTCTCGTCGCGGAACCATTCGTCGCGTCGGCCCACTGGGCCCCGGGGCACGCCGTGCTCGTGGAGGATGCGGAGCCACTCCTCGCGCGGCTTCTCGCGGAAGCGCGCCTCCATGCGCTCCTGCACCACCTCCGACAGCGGCGGGCGGACCATGTTCGCGAACTCGCCGTCGACGCCTTCGAGGGTGAGCAGCTCCATGAGGTCGATCGCTTCGATCGCGCGCAGGAAGAAG
>JBLNCO010000047.1:0-10700 GCA_050260715.1 Hyphomicrobiales bacterium
CTGGAGGCGCTTGAGCATGCCCGCGACGGACGGCGGCGTAATCTCCAGGCGGTCCGCGAGGCGCACCGCAATCACGTCCTGGCCTTCATCGTGATGGAGCCGGTAGATCGCCGTCAGGTAGTCGTCGGTGGCAACGTTCGAGACCTGTTTGGGCATCGCGCTCACGATGGTGCCATGCGCCGGACCTCGTGGGAACCTTTTCGCTCACCATGGGGCGGGAAGAGGCGATTCCGCGCCCTTCGCGGGGGCCCGCTGCGTCAGGTTCAGGCGGTGGGGTTTCGCGATTCCGCTGCAGTCGGCAGAATCCGCGCATGTCGCTGCGCTTCGCGATTCTCGGGCTACTTTCGCAGCAGGAGCTTTCGGGCTACGAGCTCACGAAGCACTTCGGGCAATCGGTGGGCTACTTCTGGCACGCCCGCTCACAGCAGATCTACCCGGAACTGGCGCGGCTCGAACAGGAAGGGCTCGTGCGGAGCCGGCTCGTCGCGCAGACGGGCCGCCCCGATAAGCGGCTCTACCGGGTGACCGAACAGGGGCGCGCCGAGCTGCAGGCGTGGATCGTCTCGCCTTCGCCGCTCACGCTCGTGAAGGACGAGTTTCTCGTGAAGGTCTGGGGCTACGGGCTGGTCGAACGGGCCGCGGCAATCCAGTCGCTCGACGAGCACTGCCGCATGCACGAAGAGCGGCTGGCTACCTACCACGCCATCCTCCGCGGCTCGCCTCCGCTGGGGACACAGGTGGGCGCGTACCTCACGCTGCTGGCGGGCATCCGCGTGGAACAGGCGCTCGTCGGCTGGTGCGCGGAAGCGCGCCAGCTGCTCGCAGCGGAGCCCGTTACGCAGCCTTCCGGTCCGGGCGCCAGCTCTGGCGCCGGGGCTCCCGCGTGAGCCTCGCCTCGCTCCGCACCGTCAGCCAGGCGACGACGCACGGCGGCAGCTGGTTCGACTCATCGCAGCAGGAACGGCAGCGCGCCGCGCGGCTACGTGGGTCGTACGGGCAACTCTCTTCGATGGGGGTCATGGTTCGTCTCCTCCTCCGACACCATGGTTCTCGGCAGGGAAACGTGGTGGACAAGGGGTGGCGAACCGGTGGTAAAGGCGGCGAGACCGGCCCTAACATCGCCGTGCGGGGCGCCCGCCGGGGCTGCGCGATGGAGACAACCGGGCGCGAATGCGCGAGAATTCGGCGTGTAACTTACCAGACGGTAGGCAAAACTGTTCCGCCCGTGGTAGTGTGCGCGTAGACTATAGCCGCTATTGAATCCTGGCCGAGGAGCTGAACCATGGCTGCGAATCCCACGACCGAATCCGGTCTCGACCTCTCCTGGCTCAACCTCTACGACGAACCGGCGTCGGCTACGCCGGGGAAGAAGGGGATGACGCTCAAGGAAATCAACCTCGGGCGCTACGGAGACGCAGCCCGCAAGGGCGGCGACATGACTCCGCGGCTGCGCGGCGAAATCCCGCGCCCCGGTGCACAGCGCTTCGGCCCGAACTACCAGTCCAAGGCCGATGTCTGGTCCGAAAACTGCATGATGCTGTACGAAGAAGCGGCACAGCGGCAGTGGTCTTCGGCCCGCGACATCCCCTGGGACACGCTCGAAGAGCTGCCGGACGAGATCGAGCGGGCGATGTGCCAGCTCGCCACGATGCTCACCGAAGTCGAGTTCATCGCGGGTGACGTCCCCGGCCAGTGGATGCCGTTCGTGAGCGCGCAGGACTTCGAGGCCGGCCTGTTCCTGATGAGCCAGATCATGGACGAAGCGCGCCACACCGACGTGTTCCGCAAGCGCGCGCTGGCCAACGGCGGCGGCCTGCTTGCGCAGGGCGCGAACCTCGGCCTGCGCACCCTGATCGAAGCCCGCGACTTCACCGAGATGTCCGTCCTCATGCACGTGCAGGCGGAAGGCTTCGTGCAGTCGATGTTCCGCATGGGTGAGCTCATCGGCCAGACGGAAGCGGATAAGCGCATCTTCCGCATGAGCGCGCAGGACGAGTCGCGGCACCTGGCCTTCGGCGTCATGCACCTGAAGTACGTGCTCGACACCGAACCCGAGCGGCGCGAGGAGATCCATCACTACCTGGACAAGGCCGAAGGCGATGCCGCCGGCGGCGGCTCTGGCGACGTGACCTTCCCGCCGGTGTTCGAATCGCTCTGCATCCTGCTCGGCGGCGGCGTCGACAAGTTCGACGAGGGCGTGCAGAAGTTCCTGCTGCTGCGCAAGCGCCAGATCAACGAGTACCTGCACCGCCTCGAGGTCGCCGGGCTTGGCGATCGCCGGCAGCGCATCGGGCCGCTGTTCGCGCAGTTCGTCGACCCGGTCTAGTCAACGCTACTTGAAACGCGGCCCCCGCACGTCCGGGGGCCAATTTCACTTCGGTACACGAGGGGAGTGAGGGGGTAGTCATGTCCACAAGCGAGGCGCTGGCCAAAATGGCCAACCAGGTGAACCCGGCGGACATCCCGCAGGAGGCCCGGGACAAGGCGCGAGAGCTCGGCTGGGAAGAGGGCCTGATCGAGCTCGCGCTCAGCAAGGGCTTCTCGCTGCAGGAGGTCTGGCAGGCTCTGCGCGGCAACGTCCCCGGCGAACAGGCGAAGCAGTTCCTGGCCGGCGGCCAGATGGTGCGGCCCGAGTTCAAATGGATGAAGGTGCCCACGGAATGGGGCATCCGCGCCCGCCCCTCGGACCCGGCGATGGGCCTGGCCATCGGCGACCTGAACATCGGGACCTACGGCGACATCCCCGACGTCTGGCACAACCGCTCCGAGATCGCGCGCGGCTCGTACCCGAGCGCCGTGGTCGAGGACATGGGCTACACGATCTTCGAAAAGGCGATCGTGTGGGCCGACTCGGTTATCCCGCTCTACGAAGAGGCGATCCGCGACCGCTGGATTTCGGCCACCGACCTGAACTGGGGCTCGCTGGAAGAGCTCTCCGATGACCTGGAGCGGGCGGTCTGCCAGGTGATGACCGAGATGAGCGATCGCTCCTACTTCGAAGGCGCGCTCCTTTCGGCCTGGCTGCCCGAGGTGAGCTACGGCTACCTCGAGCTCAAGCTCTTCCTCTCGACCGTGATCTACGACCTTGCGCGCCACACCGAGGCGTTCCGCAAGCGGGCGCTTTCGAATGGCGGTGGCCTCGGCCTGCAGGCGCCGACCGACTACATGCGCGCCGCGAAGGAATCGCGTTCGTACCCGGAGCTGGTGGCCATCCTGTTCGTGCAGGACAGCACAATGCTCACGTTCTACAAAAACGGCGACATGTTCGCCCAGAACCAGCTGGAACGAGACCTGTACCGGCTCTGCGCGCGCGACCGGCAGCGCATGATGGACTACCAGGTCGAGCGGCTGAAACACTTCCTGTACAAAATGCCCGAGCGCCGCGAGGAGCAGAACCTGTACTTCGGCAAGGGCGAGCACCGCATGGCGAAGGACTGGAACGACCCGGTGGTCAACGAGCCGCTCGCGATCCTGCTCGGCGGCGGGAAGGACAAGATCGGCGAGGGCATGGAAAAGCTGAAGGCGTTCCGGAAGCTGCAGGTCCAGGAGTACCTGGACAACCTGGCGAAGGCCACCTTCACGCGGAGCAACCTGCACGGGCGCTTCAAAGACATCCTCGAGAGCTAGCACACCGCGCTCCCGGACATGCGCGAGGCCCCCTCTTTCGAGGGGGCCTCGTTTCGTTCGTGGCCTGCGAATCAGGCGCCATTGACGGCCATCACGAGCCGGCGGAAGAAGCCGGGGCGCCCAAGCTCGCGGGCTTCGGCGGCCTTCCAGTCGGCCTTGAGCTCGGCCAGTGCCTGCTGCTCGGCGGCCTTGCGGCGGACCCACTCGGGCTCTTCCTTGCCGGGGTGGACGAAGCGGCCGTGATTCGCATGAGCCAGCACTTCGAGATCGCTGAACTGGTTAGGAAACATCCACGTCCTCCTGGGACTTCGCTAAGGGCGGAAGCGTGCCCTGCTCGGTGTTATGTCGTGTTCGAAACGGGATGACCGGCCTGAAAGATGCGTCACCGGCATCCGAACGAAGGGTGATTGGTACAGGCGGCAGGTCCGGGCGCTGAACGAGCGCGCTGCACGTTTCGGTGCCGGCCCGGCTGGCCTTCCTGCGGCTGGCGAGAATGGCGATCTTTGGCGACGACGGTGAGACGAGATACAACATGACAGGACCCTGGACGTAATTTGCGGCGAAACAGCCTGCTGCAGGACGGTACACGATACTGGCGTGTCTACCGAGGGCTGGTTGACACAGCGGCGCGAACTACTGGTGGCCACAGAAATCTCTCCTGTGACCAGGGCGCAATTCCGAAACTGGCGCGATCGGCGGTACGAGCGGGAAAGAAAAACGCCGTACCGGCTCCGGTACGGCGTGATCGCCGAAATGTACCGAGAGGCGGTCTAGCTCTTCTCACCCCGGTCGAGACCGGTCGCAAGGAAGGCACTGATACGAACCACGATATGCCTCCTGCGGGAATGCCCGCGTTCGTCTACGAAAACGAAACTACTGACCCTAAGGTTACCTGTCAACGCGGTTTCCCGTGCAGATCCAATGTTTTGTGATGTGCAGCACAGAGTGGCAGCCATTTGGATCCCCCGGTGCCGCCGGCGAAGCTGACCCGCCCGGGCCAGCGGCGCCGGGTCATCGACCCGGCTGGGTCGCGGACGAAAGGAAGGGGCGAGATTGCTCTCGCCCCTTTCGTTGTGGCCGGTGTTCGGAGCTAGCGGTGGAACCGGCGGCTCCACCAGTCGTGCCCGCTCGTTTGCGTCGGCGTGGGGGTCGCCGTGGCGGTGGGCTGGGTGCTGGTCCGCGTCACGGTCGAAAGGCGGTACGTGTAGTCGGTGTACTGCCAGCCGGTCGAGAAGCGCGTCCAGAGGCGCACGTAGATGGTCGCGCCCGTCTGGGGGAAACCGGAGAGGGTGATGGAGCGGTTCAGGCCCATCGAGGCGCCGTACATGTTGTTCGAACCGGCCGACGTGCCCACGTAGAGGAAGTACTCAAGGGCGCCGCTCCCGGCCGACCAGGTGAACGTCGCCTGGGTGCCGATGCTCGAGCCCGGTGCGGGGCTCGTGATCGCGGCCTTGCTCGTGGTCACCGGGGTGGCCGTGCGCGGCGGCTGAGTGGGCGTCGCGGTGGCGCCTCCGCCCGTCGAACCACCGCTCGAGCCACCCGCGGAACCGGACGTGCCATCGTTCACGAGACCGAAGTCCGTTACCCAGTACCAGCCGTACGGCGAGCCAGCGACGTAGGCGCGGGCGATGCCGATCTGGCGGTAAGAGGCGTTGAGCATGTTGGCGTTATGGCCGGACGACGCCTTCCACATGTCGAAGGCTTCCTGCGCGGTGTCCTTCACGGTGCCGGCGGCGATGTTCTCGCCCGCGCCGCTCGGGTAGCCGCAGTTCTGGGCGCGCGTCGAAGGCGAACGGCCGAGCGAGTCGGTGTGCGAGAAGTAGGCCTTCGCGCCGAGGTCCTGGGCCAACCATGCCGACGAGCGGTTCAGGTTCGTCGACACGCTAAGGGCGGCAAGGCCGTTCTGTGCGCGGTAGTTGTTGATGAGCGTCAGGAAGCGCGACTCTTCCGCATCGAGCGCGACCGACGAGTCGCTGACGGTGCAGTTGGTGAGCGCATGCGCGGTACGTGTGGTGAGCGTGGTCACGGCGCCGGCGAGCAGCAGTACAGCTACCAGGCCCGAAGCCGCCGCAGCACGCACTGCGGTGAAGCGAATCATTGAACTCCCCGGGGAATGCAGTTTCGAAGTACTCCCCTCCGCTGCATTCGACAGGAGCGGGTTACTACGAGGCGGCGCGAGGGGTAAACGGGATGCAAAATCTCGTGGCGAAGCGGTAGAGCACGCCAGTCTTTACCGGAGCGGAGGGGCCGGGCAGGCTCCGAACGCCCGTCGCGCAGCATCGGCCGCCTGCCTGCTAAGCTTTGCGCGATGGCCTACCTATCGATGGAGCGCCGCCCCGAACTCCACGATCCCATCGCGATTGTTGCCTTCGCTGGCTGGAACGATGCCGCCAGCGCCGCTACCGACGCCGCGCGATTCGTCGTCCGGCGGCTGGGCGCCCGCAAGTTCGCCAGCATCGACTCGGAGTACTTCTACGACTTCCGCGAGACGCGGCCGCTGGTGCAGATGACGCCCGGCGGCATGCGCGAGGTGCAGTGGCCGCGGAACGAGTTCTTCTACGCGCGAAATCCCACCGGCCCCCACGACATCGTGGTCGGCGTGGGCGTCGAGCCGTCGTTGCGCTGGAAGGCGTTCACCGACGCGCACGTGAATCTCTATCGCGACCTCGGGGTGGGCACCGTCATGTCGCTCGGCGCCCTCCTGGCCGACGTGCCGCACACGCGCCCGACGCGCGTCACCGGGAGCGCCATCGACCCCGAGGTGGCGGCCAGGCTCGACCTGACCGCGTCGCGCTACGAAGGCCCGACGGGCATTGTTGGCGTGCTGCACGATGTCCTGCGGCGCTCGGGCATCGCCGGGGCGAGCCTCTGGGCGAACGTCCCGCACTACATCACGACATCGTCGAACCCGATGGCCACCGCCGCGCTCCTGTCCCGATTGCAGGAAGTGGTCGGCCTGGCGTTCGACCTGCGGGAGCTCGAGATCGCCGGGGAGCGCTTCGTGTCCGAAGTGAACACGGCGCTCGCGGGGAACCCGGAAATCGCCGAGTACGTCCGGCGGCTCGAAGAGCAGGCCGACGCCAACCCCGGCGAGGAGCCCGAAGAGGACCTCCCGGCCAGCGAAGACGTGCTCATGGACGTCGAAGAGTTCCTGCGCAGCCAGCGCGAAGACGACGACGAAGACACGGACGAGGCGTAGGGCTCAGGTGGGCCGGACGACGCCCGTCGCGGCGGCGTAACCCCAGCCATCGAGATCGGGCGGCGCGGCGCCGATTTGCGTGAGCGTGGTGCAAATCTGCGCGCGGTGTTCGATGCCGTGTTCGAGCGCATGGAGCAGCACGAAGGACCGCGGCGCGAGCGAAACACGGCCCTCGTACTCCGGCAGGCGGACGTCCGGGTCGTCATCGCGGGTGGCGCGGGCGGCTTCGATGAGCCCGGCGCTGCCGCGGTCGTTCACCCGGCGGACGATGTCCCAGTTCTTCCAGGGGCCGCGCAGCTCGGCGGCGGTGCGTTCGAGCTGCGGGTTGTCGCTGGCCAGCCGCCAGAGGAACACATCCTGCGACCCGACGAGGTGCACGAGCGTGCGGCGTATCGAGCCGAACGTCCCTGCGGCCCGCGCGCCGAACTGCTCCTCCGTGAGGGCGGCGCAGGCATCGAGGATGGCGAGGTTCGCCCAGCGGTTGTATTCGAACATGCGGACGAGCGCAGCGTTCACCGGGCTAACCTCGCTCCTGCTAAATGGAGAACTGGAGCCCGAGCTGCCCCTTGATGGCGTTGATTTCGCCGAGGTGCATGAACCCGTGCGTCATGATCACCTGGCGGAACACGCGCCACTTCGGCATCTCGCCCAGCGGCTTGATCATCTGGATTTGCGCCAGCTCATCGAGCGGGAAGTCCTTCAGCAGCGCGAGCGTGTCTTCGCGGACTGCTTTGCCGTATTCGCGCAGGATGGCGATGTCGTTGATGCGGATGGCGCGGGCGTCGTCCATGCCCATGCCGGTGCCCTGGTCGACCGGAGGCAGGCCCATGCGGTCGGCGTACCCCTGGACCAGCCAGATGGGCTTCTGCTTCTTCATGACGAAGTTGCTGATGTTATCGGCGGTGCGGTAGACGTGCCAGGCGTTGAACCCGGCGCTGACGGTCTTGCCTTCCGGGAGCCAGTTGAGCTGGTCGGTGGTCATCGGCGCCAGGGCGTCATCCATCCAGGCTGTCATCTGGTCGATCCCGTCAATCAGAATGTCGCGAATATCCATGTGCTCCTCCTGGGGGCGACAGCGGCACCTGGCGCCGTTTTCCCGCAGCCTACCGAATGACCGCCCCGGACGCACGCGGCAGGCCGTGCGCTACGATCCCTGTCTATGGCACTGCTGCTGGGCACCGCATCGTGGGCGGATAAGCCGCTGCTCGAATCGGGCTTCTACCCCGGGGACGCGAAGACGCCCGAGGCGCGGCTGCGCTACTACGCGTCGCGCTACCCGCTGGTCGAAGCCGATACCACGTACTACGGCCTGCCGAAGCCAGAGACCGCGCGCGGCTGGGTCGAACGGACACCCGGCGGGTTTACGTTCGACGTGAAGGCGTACTCGCTCTTCACCGAGCACCCGGCGCCCATCGAACGGCTCCCGAAGGAGATTCGCGAACAGCTCCCGGCGGACCTTGCGGCGAAGAAGAACCTCTACCGCAAGGACACCCCGAAGGAGATCATCGACCAGGCCTGGACGACGTTCGTCGATGGCGTGCTGCCGCTGCACGAGGCGGGGAAGCTGGGCGTCGTGGTGTTCCAGTTCCCGAAGTGGGTGTTCCCGAACGCCCGCACGTTCCGCTATCTCGAAGAGATCCGCGCACGGCTCGGGCCGTTCCGCGGCGCGGTGGAGTTTCGCAACGATACCTGGATGCGTGGCGCCGAACGCGAGAACGTGCTCGGCACGCTCGGTGACCTCGAGCTGACGTACATCTGCGTCGATGAGCCGCAGGGGTTCAAGTCGTCGGTGCCGCCGATCGCCGCGGCGACGGCTTCGCCCGCGTTTGTGCGGTTCCACGGCCGGAACGAGGACACGTGGGAGCGCCGCACGCGAACCTCGGCCGAGCGCTTCGACTACTGGTACCGGGCGGACGAACTGGACGAATGGGTGCCGCGCATCCGGGACCTGGCGAACGAGGTGCCCGAGGTGCACCTGGTGATGAACACGAACAACTACGACCAGGGCCCGAAGAACCTCGACCTGCTCGCGGAGCGGCTGGAGGCGGCCGGGATGAAGGTCGGCCGCTAGCCGCGCTCGGCGTTCGCCTGCGCCTCGTCGAGGAACTCGGCGACGTGCAGCACGCGGGTGCGGATGCCGGCCTCGCGGACGGCCGCCTCGTATTGCATCTGGCAGCCCGGGTTGGCCGTCGCGACGACATCCGGCCGGTGGCGCGCGAACTGCTCGGCCTTGCGGCCACGAAGCCGCGCCGACATCTCCGGCTGGACCAGGCTATAGATGCCCGCCGCGCCGCAGCACATGTCCGCGCCCGCCGTTTCGACCAGCTGGCAGCCGGTGGCTGCGAGCAGCGACCGGGGCTGCTGGCGGATGCGCTGCGCGTGCGCGAGGTGGCATGGGTCCTGGTAGGTCACCGGGCCCTCGTACCGCGCCGGGACCGCAGGGAGTTGGGCCACAAACTCGGTGAAGTCGCGGACCCGGCTCGCAAACTCGCGAGCACGCGCCGCGTACGCCGGGTCGCCGGCGAGAAGGTCGCCGTACTCCTTCATCGCGGCGCCACACCCCGCGGAGTTCACGATGATGGGCCGCCCGTCGTCCAGGGCGTCGATGTTGCGGCGAGCGAGCTCCCGGGCGAACGCGAGGTCGCCCTCGTGGGCGTGGAGCGCGCCGCAACAGCCCTGGCCGGGGGTCGCCTCGGCGGCCACGCCAGCCCGGGCGAGCACGCGCGCGGAGGCCCGGTGCACGTCGCCGAAGAACTCGCCCATGACGCAGCCGGTGAAGAGCGTCACCGAGGACGCAGGGGCCCCCGGGGCGGCGAGGGGATCGCCAGCCCGCAGCGGCGCACCCGGCCGCGAGGGCAGTTGCGCCTCGCCGCGGGCGAGCGGCGGTGCGACGCGCAGGAGCGGCCGTGCGAGCCGCCGCAGCGGCGAACGCGCGAACCACCGCACCGGGGCCACCGCCGCCGCGAGCACCCGCGGTCGGGCAACGACGTGTCGGAGGACGAAGCGCCGGACCCGGCGCTGGAAGCCGCCCGACTTCGGGCTGGCCGCCACCTGGGCGCGGATGTGTTCCATGATGCGGCCGTAGGGCACGCCGCTGGGACAGACCGCCTCGCAGGCGCGGCACTGCAGACAGAGGTCCCAGTGGGACTGCACGGCGGCCGTGAGCGGGATGCGCTCTTCGGCAACGCTGCGCGCCAGGTAGATGCGGCCGCGCGGCGATTCGGCTTCGAGGCCCGTCACGGCGTAGGTGGGGCAGGCGTTCACGCAGAGGCCACAGTGGACGCAGCGCGAAAGGTCCTCCTCGGCGGGGGCGTCGCCTGGGACCGGCCAGGGCGAGCCCTTCGCCATCAGCGAGGTAAGCGGCGAGATGTGCTCAGATGCCACCGACGAACCTCCCGCGGTTGAGCCGCCCATCGGGGTCCCAGGTCTGCTTCGCGCGCTGCATCAGGGCGAACGAGCCGGGCGGCTCGCCCCAGGCGTCGAGCTGCTCGCGGAAGCTGTCGGGCATGCGCTCAACCACGACGGACCCGCCGGCGGCGGCAAGCCCGTCACGAAGCTGCGCGATCGCGGGCGCCATGACGGGGATGGGCGGAAGCTCGGCGCGCCCCCAGGCGGCGACCATGCCGCCGGCCAACGGCCGGACGGCCAGCCGCGCCGGACGAAGCGCGAGCAGCCGGCCGCTCGCCGCATGCAGCTGCGAACGAAGTGCCTCCACGCGCAGGGTCAACACGTCGGAGGGGCCGAAGCCGGTCTCGCGCGCGGCCTCGTAGAGCCCCGGCCGCGCCGGTTTCGCGCCGGGCCCCAGCAGCTTCGCCGCCGGTTCGCCGACCGCCGCCGACACGCGGACGAGCAACTCCCAGCGGTCGCCGTCGCG
>JBLNCO010000048.1:0-5123 GCA_050260715.1 Hyphomicrobiales bacterium
GGGGCCGGCCGTTGTCTGGGAGCCAGGTGCTGATGCGGGCCGGCCGGAACTTCGCCGGGATGCGCATCCGCTCGGCAACGCGCTCGGGTGGCTCGGCCAGGGCTGGGCTCCCGGCGCAGTCGGGGCAGGGATGCGCGCGGCCGAAGCCGTCCTCGCCGCGGCGCCGCTGGAGCCGTACGAAGTGGGCATCTTCGCAGGTGCAGCAGAGGTGGGGAACCGGCTAGCCGAGGTCGTCGAACGGAAGCGGTCGCTCACAGCGTGCGCAGCTCGCATTGTCACTCCACGAGGAGGCCGCGCCGTCGGAGCATGTCCTCGGTGATGGGCTCCTGGACGTGCAGCGCTCGCACCAGCCGGGGAGGTTGGGCCAGTCGTGAGGCTGGCCAGTAGCCCGGCAAGCCTCCTCGGCTCGCCGTCCGTTGTCGCGTTCTCGCCCATGCCGTCCTCCCTCGGGCGGCGTTCGGCCCTGGACGCGCCAGCGCTCGATGATCGCCCGGGTGTACTTCCAGGCCTTGCTGCCGTTGGCGCCGGTCTCGCTGATCGCGTCGCGCAGCCACTCCAGCGGCGTTCCTTCGCCGAGCTCGGCGTCGAGCCAGTCAGCGAAGGCCGGCGTCACGGTCGTTCCCGTCGCTCGTTCCCAGTGCCGCAGCAGCAGCGGCACCGGGTCCTCCGCAGGAGGCCCGGGATCTGCTACCGCTACCGGATCTGGATCTGGATCTGGATCTGGATCTGCTACTGGATCGGCGAGGCTCTCCCGGTGCTCGACCGGTGCCGGCCTGGTGCCAGCCCGGTGCTCGCCCGGTGCCGGGATCGTGCTCGCCGGTTCTCGCACGTGGGGAGACTGGTGCCGGGCGAAGTTCACGACCTGGATGTACCGGCGTCCTCCAGATTCGTAGCGGACGATAAAGCCGGCCTCGTGCAGGCTCTGGAGGAGCCGGTCAACGCTGACCTTGTCGTAGGGAAGGATTTCGACCTTCAGCCGTGCCGGGTCGTCGACGAGCCTTCCTTCGCGATCGGCGGCGCACCACAACCCTTGAAACACCAGTCGAGCACCCATGGGCAGCCGACCGAGCTCGGAATTGGTGAAGAACCCGGGCTTCAAGAGTCGTGCTCGGGGCATCTACGTCGTCCGTTCGAGGATGCGGATCGTCCGGGCGGCGCCCGGGATGGAATCGATCGCGCCCATCGCCCGCAGCCGGTCGAGGTGGTAGGCCACGACCGAGGTCGACGTGAGCTGGCAGCCGAGCTGGATCTCCCGCACGGTGGGCGGGAAGCCCCACTCCTCGACGTACTCTTCGCAGAACCGCAGCACCTGGTACGTCGTGGTCATGGCAACAGCTCCCGGCCGGCGCCGAACGCGCGATGGAACCGCGCCGCCGGCTCGCAGTCGTCGTCGGTAAAGGGGATGAAGCGATCGCAGCGGCAGCCCCAGGAGTGACAGCGCCGCACGAGGCGGACGAGTTCGTGGACCCGGTGCCAGCTGCGCGGATGGCCGCAGATGCAGGTCATCGCTCGTCCTCCAGGGGCAGGCGCTCGGCCGCCGCTTGCTCGGCCTTGTCGCGCATGAGCTCGAGGAGGTCCTCGATCGCGGCGGGGTCCAGGTGGGCGAGGCTGTTCGTGCCGGCGAGCTCATGCACGGTCCGCTGGTCGAAGCCGAGCCGCTTCGCCTCGGCCCAGAAAGCGCTCCAGTTCACGCGCCCGCCGCGCTCCGCGGCGAGGCGCTGCCGCGGCTCGTCCACGACCTCGCCCGTCTCCAGGTCGACGTTCACCGCCGGGGCGTCCTGCACGGAGGCCACCTCCGTCTCGTCCAGCCAGCCCAGGCCGGCCACGCTCAACGTCACCCTCCGCGTGGCCTTGGTCTCTGCCTTCATCAGGGCGTTCGCGAGGTTCTCGCCCTGGAGGCCCTTCACGCTGACGGCGCCGACGGATTCGTCCGTGCGGCCGTCCTTCGCCACCGCCCGGGCGGTGACGACGTAGAGCCCGGCTTCCTGCAGGAACTCCCGTCCCGTAATCTCGACGCTGATGCCACGGCTGGCGCGGAGCTGGTCAGTCGCGTCCTTGCGGGCGTAGAGGGTGAGGCGCCCTCAGAACGAGGTACTCCATGGGCCGGGTGAGCGGGTTGAGCCCAGGCTCTCACAGACCGAGCGGTAGTACGTGACCCGTTGCGCCGGCTGGAGCTTCGAGAGGTCGCCGCTGATGACGACAGTCTCGACAACACCTGCCATCGCGTCGCTCACCTCCAACGCTGTCTGTGTCATGCTGCATCTCCTCCTTCGTCGATCGCTTCGGTGTCGCGTGTTGCCCGCTCGCCCAGGTTGTTGGTCCTGGCGAAACAGCCGAACCGGATCCGGGCCGCGCGGTCGTATGCCCGGGCCGCGTCCTCGGCCGAGGCAAACGCCCCCAGGAATAGCTCCCGACCCTGATGCCGGATGCGGGCCGTCCAGCTGGCGCCGTTGTATCGGACTCCCTTGTAGGGCCAGCGGCTGTGCGCGCGTCGCCCGGTGTTCCTGACGTTCTGGCAGTGCGTAGCCTCCCGGAGATTCGCCTTGCGGTTGTCGAGGCGGTCGAGGTTGATGTGGTCGATCTCGAAGCCGGGCCGCGGAGGCATGACGAGGCGGTGCATGAGGACGACTCCCCGCCCCTCACAGTGGCGAAGATTGGAGACGGCGTACCCTGGCGGGAGAGGTGCCAGCGGCGGCAAAGGACGCGGTCCGCGTCCTCCGCGTCGATGAGGGCGAATCGGCCCGCAGCGAGATCGCCGCCGAGGGGAACTCGCACGACGTCGGCTCTTCGAGCGTCCGCAGCGCTCACCTGGGTCACTGTGGTTTTCCTGTCAGCGGCGCACCGCCGTCTTCGAGCCGGGACGCTTCGACGCGCGCCAGCCGGCTGATCTCGTACGTCTCGTCGGCGCCGAGCACCGGCCGCCATTCGCGCAGCAAGGAACTCGACCAGCCAGGCCGCGTCCTTGTGCTCGTAGCGCCGGAAGAGCCGGTGGGCGACGAGGAGATCCTCGCGGGCGCGCGCGGCCTCGGCGGTCGCCGTCATGGCGTCACCTCGACGCGGATATCGAGGAGCCGGCACCAGCGCCAGAGCGTGTTGCGGGTGATGCCGATGGAGCGCGCCGCCTCTTCGTTCGTGGGCCATTCGCCGAGGACATCGACGAGGTAGGCCCGGGGCTCACGGCCGGCTTCGGCCGCCTTGTCGCGCAGGAGCTTGGGAAGTGGCTTCGCGCGGCGAGCGATGGTGGTCACTGGCCACCCTTTCAGGTGGAGTAACTGTCCGACTAGGAAGAACAGCACATTTGTTCTAAGGTCTGCTCTGTCCCCCGCGCAAGGGCTTGTTAGCGCTCCCGCGCAAATGAGAGCGAACTTGACGCGTAAGCGAAGACAGTACACGAGACGGAGGCCCCAGAATGCCCATCAAGACCACGCAGCCCGGCGACGAGCAGCGTCGCCGCGTCATCGGCGCCCGCATCCGCGGGACCCGCATCCAGGCCGGCATCGGGCTCCGCCAGATGGCCCGCGACCTGGGCATGTCGCCCAGCTCGCTGCTCAGCGTCGAAGCGGGCGAGAACGGCCTCGACGCCGTCCGCCTGGCCGACATCGGCCGCTACCTCGGCTACCCCGCGAGCTACTTCCTGGACGAGCCGGACTACGTCGTCCAGCGGCAGCGACAGTTGATGTCACGCCCGGCGACGAGACTCGACTGGCAGCTGATGTACGACGGCGAGGGCGAGCGCGCTCGCGCGCACTTCGAGGTGGACCGGGTGTTCGAGCGTCTGGAGGAAGCAAGCGGTGCCGGTGGCACGGGACCTGCAGGGGGCGATTGAGCTGGCGGCGCGCATCCTGGAGGAGATGGGCGTGCGGGAGCCGCCCGTGCCCGACAGCTTCATCGACTGGATGGACCCGTCACCGAACGTACGCGTGGTGGTCGAGCCCCTGCGCCGTGGGACCCGCGGCGCGACGATGCTCTCGCCCGACGGCGCCGAGTGGTGGGTGGTTCTCAACGCCAACGACCGCTACCCGGTGCGCCGCTTCACCCTCGCCCACGAGGCGTTCCACATCGCCTGCGGCACCGGCCTCGCCTTCCGCCGCGACGGCTGCGGGGAGTTCTACGAGTGCTCGCTGGCCGACCATTTCCGCGAGCCATCTGCTGGTGCCGGACGGTTGGTTAGACGCTGCTCGATCGCCTACGGCCCGAACCGTGGCTCGCGCATGCCGGGTTTCGCCCGCGGCAGCGGCGATCCACCTCGCGTCGCGACATCCCCCGTCACACCGTCCTTGGTAGACTGCGCGCAACATCTGGTGTGTAAGGCTCATGGCTCAAGTCGTAATCGAGAACCCGATCCTCAACTCGCCCTACGAGGAGCCGAGTAGCTACCGACTGTTCGATGACGACGGCATCACGAACGATGTCTCCGCCGGGCGGCGCCCGAGTTCATACTTCGTCCCAATCGCCGCGCCGAAGAAGAAGGGAAAGCAACTCGCCTTCGAGACCGAGTGGATCAAGGAGCGACAGCGGGAGAACGACGAGATCAACCGCATCAGGGGGCGGGTGGCGGCCTGGCGCCAGGGCGGGTACTCGGGCGTGACCCCGACAACCCGGCGCCTCCTGGAATATTGGCGAGACCCGGGCCGGGAGAACAAGCTCTTCTTCTGTCAGATCGAGGCACTTGAGACGGCCATCTACATCACCGAAGCCGCGTCGAGATATGGGGACGCCTGGATCAGCGACTATCTCCGTCAGCAGAACGCCGATGCCGGCTCAACTCTGCCCCGCATCGCGTTCAAGATGGCCACGGGGTCGGGCAAGACGGTGGTCATGGCGATGCTGATCGCCTGGCACGCCCTGAACAAGGCTGCGAACGGCCAGGACGCCCGCTTCTCCGATAGCTTCCTCGTGGTAGCGCCAGGCATCACGATCCGTGACCGGCTACGTGTGCTGCTTCCAAACGATCCCGGGAACTACTATCGCGAGCGCGACCTGGTTCCCGCTGACCTCCTGTCCATCCTCCAGCGCGCGAACATTGTCATCACCAACTTCCACGCATTCGCCCTTCGAGAGCTCACTCAGGCGAGCAAACTCACGAAGAAGCTGTCAGGTCAGGAAGACAGCGGCGTCTCCAC
>JBLNCO010000049.1:0-7217 GCA_050260715.1 Hyphomicrobiales bacterium
TGGCGATGAACACGAGCACGCCGGCGGCGAGCACGTAGGCGCCGATCGTCGCGATGAGGTTCCAGGAGTCCCAGCCGAGGCCGGAGGGATAGGTGTAGACGCGCCGCGGCATGCCGAGCAGCCCGACGATGTGCATCGGAAAGAAGGTGAGGTTGAACCCGATGAACATCAGCCAGAACGAGACGTGGCCCCAGCGCTCGCTGAGCATTCGGCCGCTCATCTTCGGGAGCCAGTAGAAGAACGCGCCGAAGATGGGGAAGACGGCGCCACCGAGCAGCACATAGTGGAAGTGGGCAACGACAAAGTAGGTGTCGGTTACCTGCCAGTCGAAGGGAATGACGGCGAACATGACGCCACTGAGTCCGCCCATCACGAAGAGGAAGATGAACCCCAGCATGAACAGCAGCGGCGTCTTCCAGACGATCTGGTGGCCGGCGAATACGGTGCTGAGCCAGGCGAAGATCTGCACCCCGCTGGGGATGGCGATGAGCATGCTCGCGGCGCTGAAGAAGCTCAGCGAGATGACCGGCAGGCCGGTGGCGAACATGTGGTGCACCCAGACGCCAAAGCTGATGAAGGCGGTCGTGACCATCGCGAGAGCAATAAACGTGTAGCCGATGAGGGAGTGGCGCACGAAGACCGGGATGATCATCGAAACCATGCCCACGGCGGGCAGGAAGATGATGTAGACATCCGGGTGCCCGAAGAACCAGAAGAGGTGCTGCCAGAGGAGCGCATTGCCGCCGCGGGAGGAATCGAAGAACCAGGTGCCGAACTGGCGGTCCATTTCGAGCAGGATGTTGGCGGCGGTGAGCGGGGGCAGCGCGAAGATAAGCGCGAAGGACGTGCCCAACACCGACCAGGCGAAGATGGGCATGCGGTTGATGGACATGCCCGGCGCCCGCATCTTGAAGATGGTGACGATGAAGTTGAGCGCGCCCGCCGTCGAGGAGATGGTCAGGAAGATGATGCCGAGCGACCAGAAATCGATGTTGGCGTTGGGGGAGTAGGCGCGGCCGGTCAGCGGGACGTAGGAGAACCAGCCACCATCGGGCGCGGCGCCGACCAGGAAGCTGGAGTACATGAAGACGCCCGAGAAGAGGAACACCCAGTAGCCGAAGGCGTTCAGCCGCGGGAAGGCCATATCGCGGGCGCCGAGCATGAGCGGCAGGAAGTAGTTCCCGAAGCCCGAGAGCATCGGCGTGGCGAAGAGGAAGATCATCGTCGTGCCGTGCATCGTGAAGAACTGGTTGAAGGTGTCCGGGCCGACGAGGTCTGCTTCGGAGGTGGCGAGTTGGGTGCGGATAGCGAGCGCGGCCGCGCCGGAGAGCATGAAGAACACGAAGGCGGTGACGATGTAGCGCTCGCCGATCTTCTTGTGGTCGACCGTGGCGAGTTCGAAGGCGAGCCCCCGCGGGACCTCCCAGACGTGTTCGAGCCGGCCGGCATCGATCGCCATCGGTCACCTCACTCCAGGCTCAACAGGTAGGTGACGAGCGCGTCGAGCGACGCGGGGTCGAGCGAACCGAACGCCGGCATGTTCGCACCGGGCTTGTAGGCGCCGGGATCCAGGATCCACTGCGTGAGGTGTTCGCGGTCGACGGGGACGGTGCCGGCGGCGATGGTCTCGCGGGCGGCGAGGTGGGTCAGGTCGGGGCCGACACGGCCATCGGCAGGCGTGCCGCTGATGGCGTGGCAGCTCTTGCAGGAGAGGCCGAGGAAGAGCTCCTGGCCGTCGAGCGCCGTGCCGGTCGGCTGGGCGGCGGGCTGGCGCTGAGCGGCGAGCCACTGGTCGAATTCGGCGCGGGGCTGCGCGACCACGAATATCGCCATGTGGGCGTGCTGCACGCCGCAGAACTCGGCGCACTGGCCGCGGTACGTCCCGGGCTCGTCGGCTTCGATGACGAAGTCGCGGTTGAGCCCGGAGATGAGGTCGACCTTTCCGGCGAGCTGCGGGACCCAGAAGCTGTGGATGACATCGGCGGTCTGGCCGTGCAGCTGGACGCGCTCGCCGGCGGGGATGTGCAGCTCGTTCGCGGTCACCACGCCGTCGCCGTAGCGGAACTCCCACCACCAGTCGTGGGCGACCACGGTCACTTCGAGCGGGTCGTCGCCCGCATCGCCGGTGAGGTCGTGGATGGCGCCAATCGAAAGGACCATCAACACGGCGAGGACGATGACGGGGAACACCAGGCCTCCGCCGAGGATGAGCCCCACGCCCCAGCGCGGGTCGTGCTCGGCGACGGTGTCGGCGGCGGGGCGAGCTTCGCGGCGGCGCAGCAGCGCAATCGCGTAGAGCACCATCACCCCCACGAAGATGACGGCGGCGAGGATGAACATCGTCCACCAGACGGTGTTGGTGGTATCGGCGCGGGGGCCCTGGGGGTCGGTGGCGGCGGGCGAATCGGAGCACGCGGCGAACAGGAGGCTCGCGGCGGTGCCATAGGCGAGGACGAGGAGGAGCGAGAGGCGGCCGGCGCGCGCGATCGAGCGGCGGGATCCGCGCCGGCTGGTCATGCGAGCGTTCCCCGTGGGAGCGATGTCTCGAATTGCGGCGCGCCGGAGGAGAACGGCGAATTGGAGGTGGCGGGCATCCGGGCAGTCTCGTGGAGAGTGAGGGTTATGAAGCGGTGGGAGGCAGGCTAGCAGTGAATGGTTGGAGCATGGTTAGAATGTGGCTTCCAGTGCGCGCGACTGTGCCAGGAAAGAGTTCTGTGGATCGCAGGTAATGACTGCGAATAGTTAGTGATGCGAATACAGCATTCGCCATAGGCAGTTCTCTACCATTTGATGCATTCGCAACAGGCCGAGGTGGACGATGGGGACGCCCGCCGCCAGGAAGCGGCACCTGAAGCACGGAGGCCCCCAATGACCCTTACCGTCGGCGACTACCTGGTCCGAAGGCTGCACAAGTGGGGAATCAACCGGGTGTACGGCTACCCGGGCGACGGCATCAACGGGATCATGGGTTCGCTGCAGCGGTTCGGAGAGATCGAGTTCGTGCAGGTGCGCCACGAAGAGATGGCGGCCTTCATGGCCTGCGCGCACGCGAAGTTCACGGGGCAGGTGGGCGTCTGCCTGGCGACATCGGGGCCCGGGGCGATCCATCTGCTCAACGGGCTCTACGACGCGAAGCTCGACCACCAGCCGGTCGTTGCGATCGTCGGGCAATCAGCCCGCATGGCGTTGGGCGGGAGCTTCCAGCAGGAAGTGGACCTGACGTCGCTGTTCAAGGACGTCGCCCACGAGTACGTGCAGCAGGCATCGGTGCCCGAACAGACGCGTCACCTGGTGGACCGGGCGGTGCGGATCGCGATGACAGAGCGAACGGTCACCGCGCTTATCGTCCCGAACGAATTGCAGGACGAGCCGTACGAGGAGCCGCCACGGGTGCACAGCAGCATCCACTCGGGCGCCGGCGCGACCGTGCCGCGCGTCATCCCGAAGGACGACGACCTCCGCCGCGCGGCGGAAGTCCTGAACTCGGGCGAACGGGTCGCCATGCTCATCGGGGCGGGGGCGATGAACGCCGCCGAGGAAGTAATCGAGGTCGCCGACCTCCTCGGAGCGGGGGTGGCAAAGGCGCTGCTCGGCAAGGCGGCGCTCCCCGACGACCTGCCCTACGTCACGGGCGCAATTGGCCTGCTCGGCACGCGGCCCAGCTGGGACATGATGATGGGCTGCGACACCCTGCTCATGGTCGGGTCGAGCTTCCCCTATTCGGAGTTCCTCCCGCGCGAAGGTCAGGCGCGGGGCGTGCAGATCGACATCGACGGGCGGATGCTCAGCATTCGCTACCCGATGGAGGTGCCGCTTATCGGCGACAGCGCCGAGACGTTGCGGGCGCTCATCCCGATGCTCCAGCGGAAGTCCGATCGGTCGTGGCGGCGGGACATCGAGAAGAAGGTCGCCGACTGGTGGAAGGTGCTCGAAGCGCGCGCGAAGAACTCGGCGAACCCGCTGAACCCGCAGCGGGTGTTCTGGGAGCTCTCGAAACGCCTGCCGGACAACTGCATCATCACGTCTGATTCCGGGTCCTCGGCGAACTGGTTCGCGCGCGACCTGCGCGTCCGGAAGGGGATGATGGCGTCGCTTTCGGGGAACCTGGCGACGATGGGCCCGGGCGTGCCATATGCAATTGCAGCGAAATTCGCATTCCCCGAGCGGCCGGTCATCGCCACCGTCGGCGACGGCGCGATGCAGATGGTGGGCAACAACGAGCTGGTGACGATCGCGAAGTACTGGAAGCAGTGGTCCGACCCGCGGCTCGTCATCCTGGTGCTGCACAACAACGACCTGAACCAGGTGACGTGGGAGATGCGGGCGTTCGAAGGGAACCCGAAGTACCCGGCGTCGCAGGACATCCCGGATTTCGGGTATGCGCGTTATGCCGACTCGCTCGGACTGCGCGGCGTTCGGGTGGACAACCCGGCCCAGGTGGGGGAGGCGTGGGACGAGGCGCTGGCCGAACGCCGGCCGGTCGTGTTCGAAGCGGTCACCGACCCGGAGGTGCCACCGCTGCCGCCGCACATCACGTTCGACCAGGCCAAGGCGTTCCTGTCATCGATGATCAAGGGCGACGAAGGGCGCATCCCCATGATCAAGCAGTCGGTGAAGGACATGGCCGAAAGCGTGCGGCCGCGACGCTAGGAGGCGGGCTGATGTTGACTTCGGTGGTGGCTGGCGCGCCCGTCGAGCGGCTCGATGTCGCCGCGTATGTCATCCCCACCGACGCGCCAGAGGCGGACGGGACGTTCGCGTGGCGCGAAACAACCCTCGTGACGGTCACGCTGCGGGCGGGCGGCGAAACCGGCTTCGGCTACAGCTACGCCGACGTCGCGACGGCGCGGCTCATCGCCACGGCACTGCGGGATGCGGTGACGGGCGCGGACGCGATGGACATCCCGGCGGCGTGGACAACGATGGTGCACCGCATCCGGAATCTCGGCCGCCCGGGCATCGCCTCGATGGCCATTTCCGCGGTCGATGTGGCGCTCTGGGACCTGAAGGCGAAGCTGCTGCACGTCTCGCTGGCGGCGCTCCTCGGGCAGGTGCGCGACGGGGTACCGCTCTATGGGAGCGGCGGCTTCACCAGCTACAGCGACGGCCAGCTCCGCGCGCAGCTGGGCGGCTGGGCCGGGGAAGGGCTGCGCATGGTCAAGATGAAGGTCGGGACCAAGCCCGAGGACGACGTGCACCGCGTCGCGGTCGCGCGGGAGGCGATCGGCGACGGCGCCGCGCTGTTCGTCGATGCGAACGGCGCGTACACGCGGAAGCAGGCGCTCGCCTTCGCGGAGCAGTTCGCGGAGTACGGCGTGTCGTGGTTCGAAGAGCCGGTGTCGTCGGATGACCTGGAAGGGCTGCGGCTGGTTCGCGACAGGGCCCAGGCGGGGATGGACATCGCCGCGGGGGAGTACGGCTACGACGCGTACTACTTCCGCCGCATGGTCGAGGCGGGGGCCGTGGACGTGCTCCAGGCGGACGCGTCGCGGTGCGGCGGGATTACCGGGTTCCTCGGGGCCGGGCGGCTATGCGAAGCGTGGGGCATCCCGCTCAGTTCGCATTGCGCCCCGGCGCTGCACCTGGCGGTCTGCGGTGCGCTGCCTGCGGTGCGCCACATGGAGTACTTCCACGACCACGTGCGCATCGAGCGGATGCTGTTCGAAGGCGTACCGGAGCCGCGGGATGGCCTCCTTCGCCCCGACCTTTCGCGGCCCGGCCTGGGAATAGAGTTCCGGGCGGCCGACGCGGCCCGCTACGCGGTGGAGGAGTAACCCCATGGCCATGCCCATCACCAGCGGCCGGCCCGCGGGCGCCGCCAACGTCGATGCGAAGCGGCTGGCGGCGCACCTGCGCAGCGCCATCAAGGGCGAAGTGCGGTTCGGCGACGGCGACCGGGCGCTCTACGCGACCGACGGCTCGAACTACCGGCAGGTGCCGATCGGGGTGGTGGTGCCGAAGGACGCGGGCGACGTGGTGATCGCGATGGAGATCTGCCGGCGGTATGGCGCGCCGTTTCTCTCGCGGGGCGGCGGGACGAGCCTGGCGGGCCAGTGCTGCAACGTAGCCGTCGTGCTCGACATGTCGAAGTACTTCAACCGGATCATCGAGATGAACCCGGGCGAGGGGTACGCGTGGGTCGAGCCGGGGATTGTGCTCGATACGCTGCGCGACGCGGCTGAAGAACACCACCTCACCTTCGCGCCCGACCCTTCGACGCATAACCACTGCACCATCGGCGGGATGATCGGGAACAACTCGTGCGGCGTGCACTCGGTGATGGGCGGGAAGACCGACGATAACGTCTACGAGCTCGACATCCTCACCTACGACGGCGTGCGCATGACCGTCGGCCCGACGAGCGAGGAGGAGCTCGAGCGGATCATCGCGGAAGGCGGCCGCCGGGGGCAGATCTACGGCGATCTCCGCGACCTGCGGGCCCGCTACGCCGACCAGATTCGCGCGCGCTTCCCGAAGATCCCGCGGCGGGTCTCGGGATACGCGCTCGACCAGCTCCTGCCCGAAAACGGGTTCAACGTCGCGAAGGCGCTCGTGGGGAGCGAGGGGACGTGCGTGTGCGTACTGCGGGCGAAAGTGCGGCTGGTGCCGAGCCCGCCGCACCGCTGCCTGCTGGTGCTCGGCTACCCGGACGTGTACACGGCGGGCGACCACATCCAGGAGGTCATGGAGGCCGGCGTCATCGGGCTGGAGGGGCTCGACGACAACCTCGTCCGCGACATGAAGAAGAAGGACCTGCACCCCCGGGACGTCGAGCTCTTGCCGCCGGGGAACGGCTGGTTGCTCGCCGAGTTCGGCGCCGACTCCCAGGAAGGGGCGCGAGAGCAAGCGCGGGCGCTCATGGAGCGGTTGCAGCACCGGGAGAACGCGCCGTCGATGAAGCTGTTCACCGACCCCGGGGAAGAGCGCGTCATCTGGACCGTGCGCGAATCGGGGCTGGGGGCGACGGCCCGCGTGCCGGGCGAGCGCGACACGTGGGAAGGCTGGGAAGATTCGGCGGTCGACCCATCACAGCTCGGGGCCTATCTGCGCGAATTTCGCGCGTTGCTGCAGCGGTACGGCTACGCCTGCTCCCTCTACGGCCATTTCGGGCAGGGCTGCGTGCACACGCGCATCGACTTCGACCTGAAATCGGCACACGGTATCGAGCGCTTCCGGGCGTTCCTCGATGATGCCGCGGACCTGGTGGTGAAGCACGG
>JBLNCO010000050.1:0-7016 GCA_050260715.1 Hyphomicrobiales bacterium
GGATGTCCTCGCCGGGTTCGAGGGTGCCGGCCGGGAGCTCGAGCAGGCGCCTGCCGGCGGCGTGGCGGTACTGCGTCACGAGCAGCAGGCTGCCATCGGCGTCGACGGGGATCATGCAGACCGCGCCGGGGTGACGGATGATCTCGCGCCGGGCGACGACGCCGCCGGGCATCTCGAGGACATCGAGTTCGACATCGAAGAGGTGGCCGTTGTAGGCGGTCTCGGAGGAGAGGAGGCGGGGGAGGCCGGGTTCGGGTGCGGGCATGGGGCGATTGTGGGCAGCGCGCGGGGAACGGGAAAGGCTGCGTTTCCGGCGTGGGGGCGAAACGGCATCGGCTCCCGGGTTGCGGAAGCCGATGCGTTCGTGCGAGGGAGACGTGCCCGTTAGTCCAGGTAGTCCTTGAGCTTGCGGCTGCGCGAGGGGTGGCGGAGCTTGCGAAGGGCCTTCGCTTCGATCTGGCGGATGCGCTCGCGGGTGACGCCGAATTCGCGGCCGACCTCTTCGAGCGTGCGGCTCCGGCCATCTTCGAGGCCGAACCGGAGCTGCAGCACGCGGCGCTCGCGGCTCGTGAGGCTGGCGAGGACATCCTCGACCTGTTCGCGCAGGAGCTGCTGGCTGGCCGCTTCCGCGGGCGCGAGGGCGCTGGGGTCTTCGATGAAGTCGCCCAGGTGGCTGTCTTCCTCTTCGCCGATGGGGGTTTCGAGCGAGACGGGCTCCTGCGAGACCTTCTGGATTTCGCGGATGCGTTCGGGAGTAAAGCCGGCCGCGGCTTCGGGCTTGCCCGATTCGCTCATGCCGCGGGCGATCTCCTCGCTCGTTGGTTCGCGGCCGTACTCCTGCACGAGGCGGCGGCTGACGCGCACCAGCTTGTTGATGGTCTCGACCATGTGCACGGGGATGCGGATGGTGCGGGCCTGGTCGGCGATGGCGCGCGTGATGGCCTGGCGGATCCACCACGTTGCGTAGGTGGAGAACTTGAAGCCCTTGCGGTACTCGAACTTCTCGACGGCGCGGATAAGCCCGATGTTGCCTTCCTGGATGAGGTCCAGGAGCGACATCCCGCGGCCGATGTACTTTTTCGCCACCGATACGACGAGGCGGAGGTTCGCTTCGGTGAGGCGGCGTTCGGCACGTTCGCCGTTCTGCTTGATGGTGTCGAAGTGGTACTTGAGCTTGTCTTCGAGCGTGGCGATGCGTTCGATGAGGTCGTCGACCGGGGGTACGAGCTGATCTTCGCCGCCGGCTTCTTCGCCCATCTGCGCGACGAGGTCGGGCGTGAGGATGTGGGTGACGACGGAGAGGCGCCAGATTTCCGGGTGGGTGACCTCGACCTCGTCGGTCTCGTTGCGATTGAGCTCCTTGTTCGCGTAGCGCCGGAAATCCAGGTCCATCTCGCCGTCGATGAGGCCACGGAACTGGGGATCGGCGATGGTCTCGGAGAGGCTCAGGCCGGCGAGCTTCGGGCCGTCGGGGTTGCGCCAGCGAGGTACGCGGTAGGGGTCGTCCTCGTCGGTGGCGCTTCGCCCCATCTTCGCGATGATGTTTTCGTAGTCGTCGATAAAGCGCCGGGCGGTCTCGTAGATGGGGAGCAGCTCGGTCCACTGGTCGAACAGCTCGACGGCGACGCGGCGGGCGGTGGGCTTTTCTCCGAACTTCTCCTGGTAGGCCTGGTCGATAGCCTCGAGGTGGAGGCCTTCTTCCATCTGGCGGGCGAGGTGCTTTTCGTCGTCGGCGGTGAGGAGGTAGACCTTCCCGATTTCGCGCAGGTACATGCGCACCGGGTCGTCGATGCCCTCGGACTCCTCGGTGAGGAGCGCCGAAACGTCGACTTCTTCCTCCTCCTCTTCCTCTTCGCCCTCGACGGGGCCTTCTTCTTCGTCAGCGACATCGACCGCGGCGGAATCGTCGTCGGACTCTTCCTCGAAGCTGTCGCCGCTGGTAAGGCGGCTGAGGACGCCACCGATCACCTCGTCGGCGTCGGAGACGGCGCCTTCGGTGAGAACATCATCTGTCATGCGGTCGAAAAACCCCTCTGCTCAGTGGGAATGCGCGCCGAAAGAGGGCGTACTGCGCCTTGTCCAGACTAGCAAGCGCTCCGCAAGATCACAACGGATTTTTCCCGGGGCCTGGATGCGGCGGTTACGCGCGGGCGATGGAGCGATGTTAGGGGACCCAGCGCTCAGCCACGAGGATGACGCGGCTCGTGTACTCGCCACCGACGGCGAAGGGGATGAACGTGCCGCCGCAGCTGATGAGCGTGACGCGTTCGGTGTGGGCATCGAGCGGAGGGTAGACGACCGCGTTCATGTCGAGCCAATCGAGCGGGACGACCACCACGGAGCGGACGGTATAGGCGTACTCGGAGCCATCGGCCATGCGGACGTAGAGGGCATCGCCGGGGGTGGCGCTCGTGAGGCTGGCGAAGGGCCCGCTGCCAAAGCCGACGTAGTTCACGTGGGCCGCAAAGATGCTGTTCGTACCCGGGCGGCCGGGGTTCCCAAAGCGCCGGTAGTGGGCGATGACCTGCGGCGCCGGCGGGTCCTGGAACACCTCGCCCGAGGGGGTCCAGTAGGTGTCCATCTCCTGGATGGGCCACTGGCCGCGAAGGTTCGCCGACGCCAGGTAGAGCGAGGACACCGGGCCGTCGTAGACGGGCGGCCGGGGCGTCGGGGTGGGGGTCGGCGTGGGTGTCGGGAACTCCTCGCCGCGAACCAGCACGGGCAGCACGGCGCGCTTTGGGAGCTTCGTGGGCGCCGCCTCCGAAGGAAGCACGGCGAGCCCGGCTGCGAGCAGGCCGAGGCAGAAGAGCAGCGCCGGGAGCCACCGCCACATCATCAGTGCATACGGTGGCAGTCAGTCGAGCGATTGCCAAAAGCCGGTTAAGAGCGATGCGAGCCGGCCCGGCGCGAGCAGCGGGATGTTGTGCCCGACGCCGTCGAGCTCGGCGAAGCGCACGTTCGGGTTGCGGCGGCGCATCCCGGCGGCGACGGTCGCGCGGAGCTCGCGGGATTCGCCGCCGCGAACCAGCAGCGCGGGGATGGAGAGCGCCTGCCATTCGCCCCAGTAGTTGCGGCTGCGCTGCAGGCGGACCGCCTGCTTCAGCGCTTCGCGGTCGGCGAGCCACGCCAGGTGTCCGTTCGGGAGGGTGCGGAGGCGGGCGAGGGCGATCGCGCGGAGCTCGCCGGGGCCGGGCCGCCCGGGTTCGGCGCCGCGCGATTCGCGGCCACGGGAGGCCGCGCGCCCGATGGCACGCTCCGCATCGGGGTAGCTTTCGGGCACGAGGTCGAGCGCCGTGACGGTCGATTCCCAGTTTTCGCGCCACTGTTCGGGGCCAATGTCGACGATGGCGACCGAGCGAAAGAGCGCGGGGTGGCGGGCAGCAGCGACGATGGCGACGCGGCCGCCCATCGAATGGCCGACGAGGTGCGGGCGATCGAGGCCGAGGGCGCGTACGGCGGCGATGGCGTCGTTCGCGAACGCGAGCGCAGTGTAGCCGGAGGCAGGTTTCGGGCTGTGGCCGTGGCCGCGCTGATCGAGGGCGAAGGCGCGCGGCGTGGGAGCGAGGGCGCTGACCGTGGGGCCCCAGACCTCGGCCACGCCGGTGAGGCCGTGCAGGAAAAGGACCGGCGGGCCGGCGCCGGGCCATTCGAGCACCCGGAACCGGCCTGCGGGGAGGTCGAGCCAGCGCGTGGAGGGGGTCGTCACGCCTCGCCCAGGTAGGCGCGGCGGACGCTGTCGTCGCGGGCGAGATCGGCGCCGGTGCCCTTGAGGGTGATCACGCCGGATTCGATGACGTAGGCGCGGTCGGCGATTTCGAGCGCCATCGCTGCGTTCTGTTCGACGAGCAGGATGGTGGCGCCCTGGCTGCGGATGGTCTTGATGGTTTCGAAGATGGTTTCGACGAGGATGGGCGAGAGGCCCATGGAAGGCTCGTCGAGGAGGAGGAGCTGGGGGCGGGCCATCATCGCGCGGCCCATGGCGAGCATCTGCTGTTCGCCGCCGGAGAGCGTGCCGCCGGTCTGGTGGAGGCGCTCTTTCAGCCGCGGGAAGAGGGCGTAAACCTTCTCGAAATCGGACTCGATTTCGTTGTCGTTGCGCTGGTAGGCGCCGAGGTAGAGGTTTTCGAGCACGCTCAGGCGGCTGAAGATGCCGCGTCCTTCGGGCACGTGGGAGATGCCCAGCGAGACGATCTGGTGCGGCTGCAGGCGGACCAGCTGCTTCCCGCGGAATGTGATGCTGCCTGCACGGGGACGAACGAGCCCGGAGATCGACCGGAGCGTCGTGGATTTGCCTGCACCGTTGCTGCCGATGAGCGTGACGATCTCGCCGCTGTTTACGGTGAGGTCGATGCCCTTGACGGCGGTGATACCCCCATACCCGGCGACGAGACCCTGGAGGCTAAGGAGCTCCATGGCTGCCTCCCCCCATGGCGCGGGTGCCCAGGTAGGCTTCGATGACGCGCGGGTCGCCTTGCACCTCCGCGGGCGTGCCTTCGCTGATCTTGCGGCCGTAGTCGAGGACGGTGATGTGCTCGCAGACACCCATGACGACGCGCATCTGGTGCTCGATGAGGATGATGGTGGTCTCGAACTCGTCGCGGATGCGGCGGATGAGGCCGACCATCGCGGCGCTCTCCTGAGGGTTCATGCCGGCCGTCGGCTCGTCGAGCAGGAGGAGCCGGGGGCGTGCAGCGAGCGCACGTGCGATTTCGAGGCGGCGCTGATCGCCGTAGGGCAGGTTGCGCGCGACGACGTTCTCGCGGCCCGCGAGGCCGACCGCGGTCAGGAGCTCGCGCGTGCGGCCGAGCGCTTCGCGTTCCGATTCGCGGATCGAAGGCGAACGGGCTACGGTCGTGACAACCTCGGCGACCCCGGAGGCGAGCGCGCGCGGGGCCGCCGGCGCCTTGCGGACGATATCGAGGAGGCGGCTCCCCGACGGGCGCGGCGGCGGTTCGGCCGAACGGGAATCCTTCCCGATGTGGCTGTGACTCCCCACGAGCACGTTCTCGACAGCGGTCATGTTCGAGAAGAGCCGGATGTTCTGGAAGGTTCGCGACACGCCGAGAATGCTGATTTCGTGGGGCTGGAAGCCGTCGATGCGGACGCCGTCGAGCAGGAGCTCGCCGCCGGTGGGGCGATAGAAGCCGGTGACGCAGTTGAAGAAGGTGGTCTTGCCGGCGCCGTTCGGGCCGATGAGGCCGTGGATCTGGCCGGCCGGGACCTGCAGGTCGATTTCGGAGAGGGCAGTGAGGCCTTCGAACTGCATCGTGAGCTGGCGAGCGGTGAGAGCGGCGCCGGCCATCAGGAGATGCCCCCGCCATGGGCAGTTTCGGCTTCGGTGGGGTGTTCGAACTCGAGCTCGCGGCGGCGCGACGGGAAGAGGCCGGAGGGCCGGAGGACCATGACCAGCACGAGCAGGGCGCCGTAGACGATGAAGCGGTAGAGCGCGATCTTTTCGCCCCATTCCGCGGATGGCGGCAGCTTGTCGATGTCGAACACGGGGATGAGGTTCAGGCCATCGATGATGGTGTTCAGGAAGTCGCGCAGCCAGCCCAGCTTCGCGAGGAGGTCGGCGGTTTCCTTGAACTGCAGGATCTCCGGGACGCCGATGAGGATGAGCGACCCGGCAATCACGCCCTGGGTGCTGCCCATGCCCCCGATGATGACGATCGCGAGCACGTTGATGGAGACCAGCAGCGAGAACGACTGGGGCGCGACGAAGTCGATGAAGGGTGCATAGATCGCGCCGCCCAGCGCACCGATCGAAGCGCCGATCGCGAAAGCCATGAGCTTGTAGCGCACCGTGTTCACGCCCATGCCCGCGGCCACGTCCTCGTCCTCGCGGATGGCCTCCCAGGCGCGGCCGACCCGGGAGTCGCGCAGCCGGGAGCTGGCGAACCAGACCAGGAACGCGGCGATGACGATCATGAAGTAGAACTTCTCGACGTTGTCGATGCGCAGGTCGCCGACGGCTGGCTTTTCGATGCCGTAGAGGCCCGACGATCCGCGCGTGAAGTTGTCCATGTTCAGGAGCAGGATGCGGATGATCTCGCCGAAGCCGAGCGTGACGATGGCGAGGTAGTCGCCGCGTAGCGGGAGTACGGGCATGCCGAGCGCGATGCCGACGAAGGCGCCGATGCCGACGGCGAGGGGCAGGAGCACCCAGTAGTTCACGATGCCATCGACGGACGGCGAGACGGGCGAGCCGAAGATCGCGACCACGTAGGCGCCAGTCGCGAAGAACGCCACGAACCCGAGGTCGAGGAGACCGGCGAGTCCGACGACTACGTTCAGGCCCATGCCGAGCGTCACGTAGAGCGCGACGAGGAAGAACATGCGCATCCAGATGTCATCGAACCAGGGCATAACGAGCACGGCGAGCGCAAGGACGAACCAGATGAGGGAATGGAGCCCGTGAGGAACGCGGTCCCACGAGCTTGCGCGGAGCCGGCGGGCGGCTTCCCTGGCGTCACTCCATACGCTAGGCACGCTTCGCCGCCTTTTCCCGGAAGATGCCCGTGGGCCGGAAGATGAGGACGAGCACGAGGAGCGCGAACGCGATGACGTCCTTCCACTGGTTCGGGAGGTCCACGCCGGGGATTTCGTTCAGGAGCTCGCGGCCGACGGTCTCGCTCAGCCCCAGGAAGTAGCCACCGACGACGGCGCCGGGCACGCTGCCGATGCCGCCGAGGACGGCGGCGGTGAACGCCTTGATGCCGGGGATAAAGCCCATGCTGCCGCGGATGGAGCTGAGGAAGAGGCCGTAGAGCACGCCCGCAAAGCCGGCCATGATCGCGCCCAGCGCGAACGTGGCGACGATGGCGCGGTTGATATCGATGCCCATGAGCGCGGCGTTTTCCTGGCTTTCGGCCACGGCGCGGATGGCGCGGCCGATCTTCGTGCGCTGGATGAACCAGTAGAGGAGCGCCATCATCGCGAGGCTCGAGAGGATGAGGAAGACCTGGAGGTAGGTGATGACGAGCGGCCCGAGCTCGATATCGCCCGAGGGGAAGATC
>JBLNCO010000051.1:0-3760 GCA_050260715.1 Hyphomicrobiales bacterium
GCGGCCGAAGAGCTCGGCCATCACCCGGTTCGGCTCGATGCCCCGCGCGATCGCGTGGCCGTGGTCGCGGTAGTGGGTGATGAGCCGGTCGCGCTCCTCGAGGGCGTTGATGGAGCCGACCGCGCACGCCTCCTCGCCGATATAGAGGTGGAGGAAGCCGCGAATCTTGCCCTTCGTGTAGAGCTCACCCGCCCGCTCTTCGAAGCGCCGGATGAACATCATCTGGTGGAGGAAGTGGTTCAGGAGGTCCGGCCCGGGGATCGTCCCGGGGGTGCCCGATGCGGTCTGGGTGGTCACCGTGTCGCAACTCCTTCGGCGGTTGGCCGGTTTGCTCGCCGCCTGGCGATGTGGATCGCTTCGCCGTTCACGGCGAGCGCGGCTTCCTTTATGGCTTCGGCGATTGTCGGGTGTGCATGCACCGCGAAGCCCACCTCGATCGTCGTCGCTTCGAGCAGGGCGATCATCGTCGCTTCGCCGAGCAGGTCATTCACGTCGTGGCCGATCATGTGGATGCCCAGCACCTGCCCGGTGGGTTCGTCGGCCACGACCTTCACGAAGCCCTCCGTCTCGCCCATCGCGACCGCCTTGCCGAGCGCCGTCAGCGGGAAGCGCCCGGTCTTCACCTTGAACCCGGCGTCCTTCGCCTGCTTCTCCGTGTAGCCGATCGAGCCGATCTGCGGCTGGCAGAAGGTCGCCCGGGGCATCTGAATGTAGTCGAGCACCGGCACCTGCTTGCCGGCGATGTGCTCGGCCGCCAGCACCCCCTGCTGCATCGCCACGTGCGCGAGCAGCAGCCTCCCGGTCACGTCGCCGATCGCGTAGACGTTCGGCACGTTCGTCTGCATCTGGTCGTTGATGGTGATGAACCCACGCTCCGTCGCGACCCCCGACGATTCGAGGTTCAGCCCCTCGGTGTGCGGCACGAAGCCGACCGCCACCAGCACGAGGTCCGCTTCCAGCGTCTCGCGCTGTTCGCCGCTGCTCACCTTCACCGTCGCGTGGCCGTCCTGCACCTCGACCGATTCGACCTTCGTCCCGGTCATGCATGTAATCCCGCGCCCCTCGTACGAGCGGCGTAGCGTCCGGCCGACTTCGGGCTCTTCCAGCGGCACGAGGGTATCGAGCAGCTCGACGATGGTGACCTTTGAGCCGTAGCTCGCCCACGTGTGCGCGAATTCGACACCGACCGGCCCCGCACCGATGATCACCACCCGCGGCGGCGGGGTGCGCACCACCAGCGCCTCGCGGCTCGTCACCACCACCTGTCCATCGATTTCGACGCCCGGGAGCATCCGCGTGCCCGCGCCCGTCGCGATGATGATGTTCTTGAGCTCGTGCCGTTCGCCATTCACGACTACGGCATTCGGCCCCGCGAGCTCGGCCGTGCCCTGGATGGTGGTCACGCCGTTGTCCCGGAGGAGTCCTTCGACGCCCCCAACGACCTTGTCGACCACCTGGCGGCTCCGGTCGACCGCCGAACCGAGGTCGAATGTGGGCTCGTTGACGCCGATGCCCCACTTTTGGGCGTCGCGCACCAGGTTCACGACGTCGGCGTTGCGAAGGAGGGCCTTGCTCGGGATGCAACCCCAGTTGAGACAGAGGCCGCCCACGCGGTCCCGTTCGAACAGGGCGACGTTCAGGCCGAGTTGGGCCGCGCGAATCGCCGCGACGTAGCCACCAGGCCCGCCTCCGATAACTCCGACATCGTAGCTCGCCATAGCTTACCTCTAGACTACCATAGCCTGCGCTTTTGTCTTGTGCGACGGGGCGCGCCCCTGGCGGCCGCTAATCCTTTGAATCCACCGTATCACCGCCGTCCATGCGTGCCGACGGCCCGTCACTCAAGGGGGTCTATCGAAACGGCACGCCCGGTCTTCCAGCTCGCCCACGCGGAATCGATGAAGCGCATGTACTTCACGCCGTCCACGAAGTTCGTCAGCCGCACCGGCGCGCCTGTAAGTATCGAGTCGACGAAGTCCTGCTCCACACGCCAGCCGCGGTCGGTCCCCGGATCGGGCTCCAGCGGTGCGAACTCCTCGCCGTGGCGGGCGAATGTCGCCGTGTCGTTCGGGGACCAGCGAATCGTCGCCTCGCTCCCAGAGATGACGATGCCGTTCCAGGGGCTGCCGGTGGTCACGCTGCTCAGGTGGTAGCTCACCCGCGCGCCCGACCGCAGCCGCGAAAGCACCGAGAAGCTATCGGGCACGTCGACGGCTCGCCTGCCGCCCGTCTCCGGGTCCCGCCGTTCGGGCACCACGATCGCCCCGTCGGCCATCACCCGCTCCGTGTCGCCGAGCCAGCGCTGCACAATCTCGGCGTAGATCCCGAGCGACATGATGTTGTGGCCCGAGTAGTCCGAGCGTTGCCGCCAGTGGATCGGCGCTTCGCGGTCCAGCCCGCTGCCGTTGAGCACCGTCACCGTCGCCTCGAGCAGCGCACCGATCGCCCCCTCGCGCACCAGCCGCGAGATCGTTGGGCCCAGCCGGAAGTCGAACGGCGCGGGGACGATCTGCGCGACGAGCTCGGGGTGCGCCTCGCTCACGCGCAACATCTCCTCCGCCTCCTCCGCGTTGGCGGCCATGCGCGCCTCGCAGAGCACGTGCTTCCCTTCCTCCAGCGCGCGGATGGTGTACTCGCGATGCCGGTACGGCCACGTGCCGATGCACACGGCATCGATGTCCGGGTCGGCGATCAGCTCTTCGGGGCTGTTCGCCACCTTCGGGATACCGAATTCGGCGGCGACCCGTTCGGAGCTTTCGCGGCTCCGGTTCACCACGCTCACGATCTCGACGCCCGGGATGGCCCGGAACCCCGGGATGTGCCGTGCGCGCGTGTTCCCGCCCGCGCCGATCAGTCCGATTCGCACCATGCCAGCCTCCTCGCCGCCTAGCTTCGCAAGCCGTGGGCCTCGCCGCTACTCGGCGGCAACGAGCGGCAGGGCCGGCCGGCGAAGGACGTACATCGCGTGGCTGCGCAGGAGCGGGATCGTAGCCAGCGGCCCGTAGAGCCACGGCGCCCAGCGTCCTACTGGCCGCGCGAGCGGCGGCGCCAGCGTGATCGAACGCGTCCGCATCGGGCACTTCGGGAACCAGCGGCGGATGTCGTCGCGGCCGATTGCGTGCACGGCCCGGTTGCGCGGGTTCCCACGGCGGAGGTCGTGCACCAGGATGAACCCGCCCGGCCGCGTGATCCGGAACAGCTCGGCCGCGATTCGGGCCGACTCGTCCTCGTCGCGGACGCTGCTGAAGAGCGTAAACGCCAGCGCCAGGTCGTACCGTTCGTCCGGCTCGGGGATGTGCTCGGCGCTCCCTTCGTGTACCCGGATCCCGGGAGAGAGCCGCTGCGCCTCGGCGATCGCCGCCGGGTCGCGGTCGATGCCGGCCACGTCCGCGGGGTTCGCGCCCCATTGCACCAGCAGCCGCAGGTGGTACCCGCCCGCGCACCCGGCTTCGAACGCCCGGACCCCGCGCAGCGACGTGATCCCCTGCCGGCGGAACTCCCGCACGAGGAAGCGTTCGCGCTCCTGGACCATCAGCAGGTTGCCGGGCTCCAGCACCGAGTCGTGGTCGAACATCCAGCCTCCGTGGGTGCTCCTGCACTGTAGCCGCGCCGTTCGCTCGGCGGAAGCGATCGCTCGCAGGCTACCCTTTCGCTATGGTTGCAACCCGGCTGGCGCTCATCGCCTGGGCCCTGCTGCTGGCCGCCGCGATCGCGCTCACGGTCGCCGCCGCGGACGCCGGCCCGCTCGCCGGCGACAGGT
>JBLNCO010000052.1:0-2780 GCA_050260715.1 Hyphomicrobiales bacterium
CGGTTCGCCATCCGCAGCACCGGCACCATGCCCAGGTTGTGGATGTCCCGGTCGAAGACCTCCCACCCGTCGGTGGTCTCCGCCGCGTACACCGTCTGATCCTGCAGGTACAGCGTCGCGATCCGCACGCCGTCCTCGACGGACTCCCGCAGGGCCGCCGTCGCCATCCGCAGCCTGGCGTCCCAGAACATCGTCATGTCCAGCGGCGACTCGAACGTGATGAGCGGCGGATCGCCCTCCTCGCCCGAGCCGACCGCCACATACTCGCGGCCGTAGGTAAGCGCGTCGAGGTGTGCCAGCGAGGCCTCGTCGTACAGGTCGTTGGACTCGGCGATCTCCTCCAGATCGGAGGAGTCCGAGCCGTCCGCCCACCGGAACGCCTCCAGATCCAGGCGCTGCTCCAGAGACTCCACACCGATCCGCGGCCAGCCGATCACCGTGTGCAGACGCTGCAACTGCGGCGGAATGCTGATGCCGAGGTCGCGGACAATCTGCTCGCCGTTGAAGTACGCATCCAGCAACTCCAGCCGGAACCGGCAGCCCAGCAGATCCGTCCGCAGCGCCGTCAACAGCTGCCGCTCATCGTCCGACAGCGTCAACAGCGGCAGTTCGGGGATGGATACGGTCACCGCAGCACCACCACCCTCCCTGCGCGCGGCGCCTTCTTCTTGCCAAGTCCCTTGGCCAACGCATCCACACGGCATTGCCAGGCCAGAACCGCGGCCACCGCGGCATCGATCTTCCTCGGGGACTCCGGATGCTCCTTGGCGATCTGAATGCCCGACCTTGACTCGCGACGCCGCGCGTTCAAGATGTGCCTGGTCAGTACGCTCGATCCGTCATGGGTCAGCTCGCCGTCCACCACGCTGGAGCGGAACTTCTCCAGCGCCCGCACGATCAGGCTCGACCGGCCGCCCGTCATCCACCACTCGATCGGATGCTGGGCGGTCGCCTTCACCTTCAGTCGGCGGCCGTACTTCGCTTCCCATGCCGCCACGTGGGACTCCCACTTCGCGGGGTCGCCGTACATACCCACCACGCGGTAGGTCTTGAAGGCGTCCTCAACCGTGGCCAGCACCTCCACCGTGGGCACCTGCCAGTCGAGCCCGAACGGCCCGTCCGGCTGCTCCCAGCAGCCGAGCAGAAACACGTGCCCATCACTGACCCGACAGCCGATAAGCGCGGTCGCGTCCGTGACGCCGTGCGACCGGCGCCGCGATCCGTCGAAGCCGAGCACAATCTCCTCGCCCTCGCCGACCACTTTGTCAGCGGCGGCGACCCCCGCCCATTCCGGCTGCGAGATCCACGAGTCCGAGGCGTGGGTGATCTGGTTCAGGTAGAAGCGGCGAGCGTCCTGCGGGTGCGTCGCCGGGTCCCAGACCTCGGCTGCGATCCGCTCCAGGTCCACCCAGCCGCCCGCCGTATCCGCGGAGTCGCCGTACACGTACCGCAGGCCCGCGAGTAGCGACTCACGGTCCGCCATATCGGTGCCGGCATCGGCCTCGCGGTGGTCGTAGAGAAGGCCGTCGTCCTTCGCTCGGCCCTCGACGATCCGCTTGTAGTACTCCGCCGAGTCCTCGGCCACGCTGCCGTCGCCAGGAAGGTAGGCGTTCGGTGACTCGATCGAGCTGCCATTCGTCTTGCCCAGGTTCCGCCGGAGCGTCGCCGCGAGCTTCACTCCGCCGTTTGCCGGCCGCCACTCTTCGGTCTGGTCCAGCACGCAGAACACCGGCCGGTTACCCTCACGCGAGGTCGCTGCCGAGGTCACGAACTCGACGCGCCCCTTGGGCAGGTTAACGAAGGTATCCAACGGCTCCAGGCCCGGATACTCGTCGATCGCCGGCCCTTCGCGCAGCATCTCCAGCAACGGCGACCAGGCGTTCCTCGTCTGATCCTCGGAGACCGCGGCCAACTGAACCCACGGCGTCCGGATCTCCGCCCAGGGACGCCCTACAGGCTCGCCGTCCGCATCCCAGCCATCTGGAACGACAGGCGCCAGCGCCTCAGCGCAGGCGATGGCGGCGAGCACCGGGCTTTTCCCCAGCCCTTCGGCCGCGACAGGACCCCGCGCCGGTACCGCCTCCTCCCCGTCCGCGGGTCGATCGCATAGAAGTTCAGGATGAACTGTGCCTGCTCTCGCGTCAGAACCAGCGGCTCATACTCCGTGCGGTCCGGGGCGGCGAGCATCTCGCTCATCCAATCCAGCACGAGATAGCCAAGCGTCGGCAGCTCACCCTGGTAGCTAGGACCCCGCCACGGCATCGCCACCCCCAGGAAGAACCTTCAGGTCCGCATACCGCTTCCTCGAAGAGCTCCCCGCCGGCCGCTTGCTGTCCGCCTCGTCGGCCTGCGCGAACTGCATCCGCAGCCGAGCCCGGTCCTCCGGGGTCGCTCCGAACTTCGCCACCCGCAGCCGCAGCTCGGCCGCCGCCGACATCTCCCCCGACCACAGCCGGGCATGCACCACAGCCGTATCGAGAAGGAAGTCCCAGTCCGTTGACGAGAAGTGCTCCGCCTGCGGCGACGCCTTCCACATCTCCCACCAGTCCAGCGTGCGCTGCGGCCACTTGTGCTCGACCAGCTCGCCGTCCTTCATCACCTGCAGAGTGGGCAGCTCAGGAGGCTCGGCCTGCTCGAAGCGCAGCAGCGTCTGAGGGTGCGGGTCCTTGTTGCCCCGCGCCCGGCGGGCAGGGTCCTTCGGCTGGGGGCCACGGCCGGCCACGCGGACCACCACCCTTCAAGATCCAAAGTTCCCAGACCCGTAGCCACAGACAGCGTGT
>JBLNCO010000053.1:0-5584 GCA_050260715.1 Hyphomicrobiales bacterium
CGTTCGTGGCGACAGCGACGGCGTCGTCAGCGACGGGCTCATCGACGAGTTCGCGCGGCGTATCAAGAGCAGCACGGTGCGGACCATCGAATCGGCCGGCCACTTCCCCATGCTCGAACAGCCCGAGGCGTTCGCGAAGGTCGTCCTCGAGTTCCTCGACGGCTAGTCCGACTGCAAGTCCTTGACCAGGGCCCGAAGCGCGTCGTCGTCGGGCTCGCTCAGCAACGATTCGTTGAAGGTCAGGTGGTCAACGAGGCCGCGGTACCGAGCCCGGAACTCGCTCGCGAGCCGGTCGTATGGTGCGACAACCGCCAGGCGGGTCACGAGCTCGTCGGGCACGGCGGCCCGCATTTCGTCCCACCTGCCCTGTAGGCTGAGCCCCCGCAGCTGCTGACCAAGCTCCAGTGCGCCGTGCTGTTCGAGCACCGGATGGTAGACGGCAGTGGAGCCGTAGAACGAGATCCACCGCTTCACATCCATCACGGCCTGCTCCACCGCCGGCCAATCCGGGCCCGTGGCGACGAGCCCGCCACCCCGGACCCTGAACGTCTCGCGCGCTCGCCCGGTCGACCGGAGCCCGGCCTCTACGGCCGGCAAGATGACGTTGCGAAGGTACGCCGGCGAGTGGAACGGATGGAGCCTGATGCCATCGCAGACCTCGCCAGCGACCCGTGCGTTGTTTCGGTTGACTGCCGCAAGTTCGACGAGGGGAAACGGCGCGGGGATTGGCCCGGGGTTGAAGTTGGCTGTCATCAGGCTGAACGAATAGTGGTTGCCGGCGTATTCGAGCGGCACCCCGGTCTGGAAAGCGTTCCAGATGGCGCGCAGCGACTGCACGTACTCCCGCATCCTCGGCGCCGGCGCCGACCATGGCACGGAAAAGCGGCGCTCGTTGTGGCCCTTCACCTGCGTGCCGAGCCCCATTACGAACCGGCCGTCAGAAAACCGCTGCAGGTCCCACGCGAGCATCGCGGCGACCATTGGGCTGCGGGGAAACGCGATCGCCACTGATGTGTGCACCTGCAGCGACGATGTGGCCTCAGCCGCGAGTACGGAGCCGAGGAACGGATCGTGCGCGGATTCCGCGAACTCGACTGCGTCGAAGCCGATCTCTTCGAGCCGCCTCGCCTGCCGGGCGGCCACATCGAGCAGGCCGGTTCCCTCCCCGGTGAGGTTCACGCCAACCGTGAAACCCATCGCTACGCCCGGTAGCGCGGGGGATCGCCCCAGGAGGGGCGCAACGACGCCGGCTTGCGCCCCTCGTCTTCCCGCACGCCGTAGAGGTCCGCCAGTTCAGCTGAGTAGATGACCTCGCCGCTGTGGCGGATCACATTCGGGTCGGCCGCCAGCGCGGCGACCCCGCGCCCGACGAATCCCGGGCTCTCGGCCGTGCTCACATCGAACTGTTCGACGTTGCGTGCCGCCACCTGCGTGCGCTCAGGGTTGATAAGGCCGAGCCAGATGCTGACCACCGCCACGTTATGCGGGCGAAGCTCGTGCGCCGTGTCGAAGGTCATACGATCGACCGCCGCCTTGCCCACGCCGTAGGCCGTCGTCAGGCTGAACCTCCCTCCGCCCGGGGACGAGGTGTTCACGATGAGCCCGGAGTTTTGCCTCACCATCCGCTGAGCGCCGAGCACCGAACAGACAAAATGCGAGCGCACGCCAACATCCGTCATGTCGTCCCAGATGCGAATGGGCTGCTCCCAGAACGGCAAACCACTCAGCAGCTCGGGCGGAACCAGAAAGGCGTTGTTCACGAGAATGTCGAGGCGGCCCTGCTCCTCATCGACCCTTCGGAAGAGCGCTTCCACCGCGTTGTCATCCCGGTGGTCGAGCGCGACCGCGATACCCTTGCCGCCCGCCTGCTCGATCGTCTCCGCTGTGTCGCCGACGGTGCCCGGCAGGCGTTCGTTGAACACCACCGGTCCATCGCCCGGGTTCATCGATCGGCCCGTGACATAGACGGTTGCCCCGGCGGCTCCCAGACCGACGGCGATGCCCTTCCCAACACCCCGGCTGGCGCCGGTCACGATTGCCACGCGGCCGGCAAGCGGTCGTTCAGTCAACGTCGTCCCTCCCTGTCACTGTCCCGTTGGCCGGGTGAGCGCCGCCTTGAAGACCCTGCTGGCAAACTGCCAGCCATCCTCGCTGCGCACGAATTCGTCCTGGTATTCGCCGACGACGGCTGGCAGGCCAAGTTCAGTCGCGTCGCCGGCCTCGACATAGGCAGTGAGGTAGCACCGCCCCCGCGCATGCCGTTCGTCGATTACGTCGATCACCACGTTCGAGCAGACGTGCCGCATCAGCCGCGGGGGCCGGCTCGCGCGGGTTGCCCGGATTGCGTCTCGCCCCTCGCAGCGCTGGCCGGTGTCGAGCACAGCGTTGGGCGCAAACAGGTCGAGCAGCCGGTCGTCGTCATTATCGGCGTAGTGCGCGTAGAGCGAGACGAGGCTCGCAGGCGCGCTCTGCCAGGAGCCGTTCGAGATCGTCCACGGGCCCTCCCTACCAACCGTTTGCTTGGTCTACCGGTGAGCGGCCCGGGTTGTCAAGCGCGCGGCGGCATTTGACACCGCGCAATCGCGGCGCAGAATGACCTAACAAATCAAACGGTTGGTAGGTGACGAATGGAGTTCGGCTTCTGCTACCTCTCCGACTACCACGAGGAGGTTCACGGCTCGTTCGCCGACTGGTATGGCCGCCTCCTTCGAGAGTGGAAGCTCATCGACCAGTTCGGCTTCGATGCAATCTGGATTGCCGAACACCGTTATCCCGGCTATGGCTTCTCGTCGCCGCCCGTCGTGGCCCAGGCGATAGCCAGCGTGACGCAGCGCGTCCATATCGGGACCGCGGTCGCACTGCTCTCGCAGCGCCACCCCGTGCTCATAGCCGAAGACTGGGCAGCCGTCGACCAGCTCTCGGGCGGCCGTCTGCGCTTCGGCATCGGGCGGGGCATCTTCTCGTACGACTTCGAGGTGCTCGGCATCCCCTCGAGCGAATCGCGCGAGCGCTTCGAAGAAGCATGGCAGGTAATCGACCGGCTCTGGACGGAGGACGAGGTCTCCCATCACGGGAAGCATTTTGCCTTCGAAGGCCACCGGCTCGGCCCGAAGCCACTCCAGCAGCCACGGCCCCCTGTGTACGTCGCGTGCGTGCTCTCCCCCGCGTCTTACGAATGGGCCGGCCGAAACGGCTACCACGTCATGGTCTCGCCGTTCTTGCTCGATTCCACCGCCCGTCAGCGCGAGTACCTGGACCGATACCGCCAGTCGCTCGCGGCCCACGGTCATGATCCAGCGGAATACCAGGTGCTGGCGAACTACCACCTCGCCGTCTCGCGCGACCCGGCCGATCTTGGGCGCGCCGATGGCTACTTCTACACCTACCTCGATTTCCTCCACCGCAGCGCCCGGCCGCGCCGGCTCGATCAGGTGGACTACGCCTACTACAAGCCCGGGAAGGGCATTTACTCGGACCTCGACGAAATGCGCCGCACGCGAAGCGTCATGGGCAGCCCTGCGCAGTGCGTGGAAAAGTTGCACGAGCTCGCAGAGGCGTGCGGCCTCACCGGCTGGATGTTCCACCTCAACTACGGTGGCGTACCGTACGAACGGGTCGTGGAGCAGCTCCAGCTGCTCCGCGCAGAGGTGCTGCCGGCGTTCGGCCGGGGGCCTGCGGAGCCTGCGTAAACCCGACAGAGGAGGCCACCCTGGACACCGGTCAGCTCACCTGCGACGTAGCGATCATCGGTTCGGGAGCCGCCGGTCTCGCGGCTGCCGTTGCTGCAGCGTCTCTCGGCGCCAACGTGCACCTTTTCGAAAGGAGCGACCGCTTCGGCGGCACCACCGCGCTTTCCAGCGGCACCGCATGGGTCCCCGCGAACCACCTCGCCGCGGAACGCGGGGTCGACGACTCGCCTGACCGTGCGCGCGAGTACCTCGCCCAATTCGGCGATGAGGTGAGCCCGGAGATGGCGGAGGCCTTCATTGCCGGCGCGTCAGAGGCGATCGCAACGTTCGAACGCTTCACACCGCTGCGTTGGATCCCGATCGACTATCCCGATTACCACCCCGAACGCGCTGGCGGCCTCGCCTCCGGCCGTACCCTCCTCCCCAGGTTCTTCGACGCCGCCCAACTCGGCGAATGGGCGTCGAGCGTCCGAACCTCACCCTTTGCCCCGCCGGCCTATCGCGGTGTCGACCTCGCAGCCGAGGGCCTGCGCACCGGGCGTTGGGCAAACGTCTACGCCCTCGTTGGGGCGCTACTGAAGGGTTGCCTCGACCTCGGGGTGACCTTGCATCGTTCGGCGCCGGCGCGGCGGCTGCTTCTATCCGATGGCACCGTGACTGGAGTCGTTGTCGAGTTGGATGGCCGCGACGTTCAGGTGCGGGCAATCGGTGGCGTCGTGCTCGCGTCTGGCGGGTTCGAATGGAACGCCGAGCTCGCAAAGGCGTTTCTCCGCGGCCCGTTAGAGGCGGCCCCCGGCACGCGGGCCAATACGGGCGACGGGCTCGTAATGGCCATGGAGGCCGGTGCCCGGCTCGGGAACATGTCCGAAGCCTGGTGGATGCCCCTCGTTCGCATCCCCGGCGAAGATCTCGAAGGCGGTGACGTGTTCCGGATGACCTGGCACGAACGTGCCCTCCCGGGAAGCATCATCGTGAACCGCCGCGGCGAGCGGTTCGTGAACGAGGCTCACAACTACAGTGATAGCGGCCGCGCCTTTCACGAATTTGACCCGAACACGTTCGAGTTCAAGAACGTGCCCGCCTGGCTCGTGTTCGACCACTCCTACTTCAGCGACTATGGCATCCCATCGGTGCCCGCAGGGTCGGAAGCGCCCTCGTGGCTTCCATCGGCGCCAACGTTCGCCGGCCTCGGGCAGGAAATCGGCGTGGACCCCGACGGGTTAAGGGCGACGGCTGCGCGATTCAACGAGCACGCCGCCGAGGGCCGCGACCCCGACTTCGGCCGCGGCCAGAGTGTCTTCGACATCTTCCACGGTGACGACCGCTTCGAAGGTGCCCGCCGCACGCTTCGGCCGCTCACGGAGCCGCCGTTCCATGCCCTCCGGCTCTACATCGGCGCACTGGGGACGAGCGGTGGGCCACGCACCACGCCTCGCGGCGAAGTGCTCGACGTGCGGGGAGGCGTCATCCCGGGGCTCTACGCAGCCGGCAACGTCATGGCCGCCGCCACCAACCGCCTGTATCCCGGCGCCGGCGGCACGATCGCCCTCGCGCTCACGTTCGGCCATCTCGCGGGCCGGCACGCTGCGAGCCGCGCGAAGGCCTAGCGGAATCGGGGCATCACCTTTTCCGCGAAGAGCTGGATCGTCTCGTTCGAATCGGCTGCACTGAGGCCCGGCAACGCCGGGTTCCAGTAGATGTTCGTCGCCTCCGGATGTAGGTCGAGCAACTCCGTCACAAGCGCGGCCGCACGCTCCGGCGTCACCACCACGTCCGGTTCCATCGCTCGAACGTCTTCCACGCTGGCCGGCTCGGGCCAGACTTCGGTGCCTGCTTCGTTTAGCCAGGCGACGTAACGGCTTCGTTGATAGTGCAGGTGCGGACCAATTCGATCC
>JBLNCO010000054.1:0-3052 GCA_050260715.1 Hyphomicrobiales bacterium
ACCACATCGGCGTCCTCTTCGACGAGGCCGAGGGCTGGGGCGTGAAGTTCGAGTTCGTGACGGAGCGCTTCGAGGACACGGCCATCGGCCGCTTCATCCTCGCCGCCCGGGCGTTCACGGCGGAGGTCGAGCGCGAGAAGATCGCCGAGCGGACGATGCGCGGCAAGGCGGAGCGCGCCCGCGCCGGCAAGATCCCGCAGGCGACCGGCAAGGGCATCTACGGCTACCGCTACGACCCGACGACCGGGCGGCGAGAGATCGACGCGGTCCAGGCGACCGTGGTCAGGCGCATCTTCGCCGCGTTCTGCACGGGAGCTGGCTGCTCCCGCGTCGCCGGAGACCTGAACCGCGACGGCATCCCGGCGCTGGGAGGGGGCATCTGGCACCCGCTCACGGTCCGTCGCGTGCTCATGAACGAGACCTACACCGGTCGGACCGTCTACCGTCGAACGAAGGTGACCGCCGTCCGCGACCCTCGGACCGGCAGGAAGCGACGTCGGGTGACCGTCCGTGACGAATCCGAGTGGATCGAGGTCGAAGACGCCACGCCGCCGATCATCGCTCGCGGGACGTGGGAGACGGCGCAGGCGTTGCTGGCGGCGCCGGAGCGGCAGATGCGTGGCCAGCCGACGCACGAGTACCTGCTCCGTGGTCACGTCCGCTGTGGGGCCTGCGGCACGCCCATGGTCGGCCAGTCCATGCAGAAGGGCCGCTATCGGTACTATCGCTGCCGGCGTAGCTTCTCGGGCGGCTTCGAGGGCAAGTGCGAGTCGACCTACGTCAGGGGCGATTCGCTGGAAGGCGCAGTTCGGGAGGAGATCATCCGGGTGCTGGCAGACCCCGCCATCATCCTCCGGCAGGCGGTCGCCCAGCAGGCGCCGGCCGAGATGACCGACCTGGATGGTGAGGCCGAGCGCCAGCTCGCAGAGGTCATCGACCAGCAGAAGCGACTGGCGCGGCTGTACGTTACCGGGAGCCTCCCCGACGAAGTGCTTGCCAGCGAGACCGACCGGTTAGCCGTGGAACGCAACCGGCTTGAGGCGGTCCTTCAGGTCGCTGCTCGCCCGGCTCCCACGCGCCCGGCGCCGACCATCACCGACGTTCTGCACGCCGTCGGCGTCCTTCGCGAATGGCTAGCGGCCGCCGGGGAAGACGACTTCCGGCTGATGCTCCAGGCTCTGGACGTGACGGTCACGGCCGCACCCGACGAGGCGGAGATCCGGGGCTCGATCCCCTCGCTGGAGAGGTCTCCAGATTCAATATGTCGAGATGAAATACTCACCACTGTACGAACATCGGCATGACGACGTGCACGTAGGTGCCGCCGTCTTCGACGGGCTCGCCTTTTTCGTCGACGGGGCGGAAGACGCCCTGGCTCGAGGGGCTCGTCATTTCGAGGGCGACGTTGCCGTTGAGCGCGTTGAGCACGTCCTGGAGGTAGCGGCTGTTGAAGGCGATCTTCGATGACTCGCCTTCCACCTGCGCGTCGATTTTCCCTTCGTTGTCGCCGATTTCGTCGGCGCGGGCGCTGACGGCGAGGGTGCCGGGCAGGCCGTTCCCGGGCTGCAGCTGCAGCCGGATGATGCCGCTGCCGTCGCGGGCGAAGATGGCGGCGATGCGGGCTTCGCGCTTGAATTCGTCGACGGGGACGATGCAACGCGTGGTGTACTCGGCCGGGATGAGCTGGCTGTAGTTCGGGAAGGTGCCCTGGATGAGCTGCGCGACCAGCTCGATGTCGGTCACCTGGAAGAGGACCTGCGTGCGCTGCGGGTTGATGCGCATTTCGATGGGCTCGCTGATGTCGGCGATGAGCCGCGCGAGCTCGCGCAGGGCGCGTGCGGGTACGATGACCTCGATCGCTTCGGTCGGGGCGCTGCCGAGGGTGATATCGGCGACGGCGAGGCGGAAACCGTCGGCCGAGGCGAGGGTGAGGCGGTTGCCATCGGTCTTCATGTGGACGCCGGTGAGCACCGGGCGTGAATCGTCGCTGGCGGCGGCGAATTCGACGCGTTCGATGGCCTTGCGCAGCACGCGGGGGTCGAGCTCGATGCTGACGCCATCCTTGATCTCCGGGATGCGCGGGAAATCCTCGGCGTCCATCGCGTTGATGGTCGATTCGTTGCGCGCGCATTCGAGGCGAACCTGCCGGCTACGTTCGGGGATCTCCAGGCGTACCGTGGCCGGCGGCAACGATGCGACGAAGTCGCTGATGAGCCGCGCGGGCACGGTCGTCGCGCCTTCCTCGTCGATCTTCGCGCCCACCCAGGCCGAGAGCGCGATATCGAGGTCGGTCGCGGCGAGCTTGAGCCGCCCCCTATCGGTCCCGACAAAGACGTTGGCCGTAATCGGCAACGTCGAACGCGTCGCGACGGCGCGGCCGACGATCCCGAGGCCACGCTGAAGGTTCTCCTGGAGTACCTCGACTTTCACCCGTTCACCCGCCTATACAGTTCTGCGAATTATACGAAGGCTGCTCGGGGGGCTACAAGCTAAGGCTCAGGAAGGTGAGCAGTTTTCGGACCGCCGCGGGGCCGGAACGTCAAGTAGCGGCGCGCCCGATTCGTATCTGGCGGCGCATGCCATCGCATAATGTTCGCCAAATGTGAAGAAACAGCACGGCCGCGATCGCGACACTTAAGAGAACATCAAAAGTAAGCCGCGACCTAAGGACTTGAGCTATACTTCTCATGCACCGTGTACATCTTCGACCTGCAGATTGCCAACTACCGGAACTACGGCCGGGCTTCGCTCCAACTGGAACGCGGTCTCAGCCTCTTTGTTGGCGATAACGCGCAGGGCAAGAGCAACCTCCTCGAAGCCATCTACCTGCTCTCCACGCTCCGTTCGAGCCGCGCCAGCTCCGATGCCGACCTTGTGCGGCGGGAGATCCTGCAGTCGGAGTTCCCCATCGCGCGGCTCTCCTGTCAGGTCGAGCGCTCGGCCGGGAACCTGCAGCTCGATGTCGCGATCCTGGGCCGCACGACCGACCCCAGCCACCGCGCGGGCAAGCGCGTGCGCGTGAATGGGGTTTCGAAGCGAGCCTCGGAGGCCG
>JBLNCO010000055.1:0-5947 GCA_050260715.1 Hyphomicrobiales bacterium
CGAAGGCGTCGTCGATGTCCCTGCACCTGAGGCCGCCTGGAAGCGCGAGCTGGACTACTGGGAAGGGATGATCGACGCCAACGAGGTGAGCCCGCAGCCCATCGCCCGGGCGGCCATCCGCTGGCTTCGCGCCAACCCGCCGCCACCGCCGAAGCGCATCGCTGTCGTCCACGGCGACTACCGCGTTGGCAACTTCCTCTATACCGCCGACGGCGCCATCCACGGCATCGTCGACTGGGAGATGGCCCACCTCGGCGACCCCCTGGAGGACCTCGCGTGGTCGTTCATGGAGGCGTGGGAGTGGGCGCGCAACGGCAAGAAGGGCGGCATCATCGAGAAGGAAGAGGCGATTCGCGTCTACGAAGCCGCCACCGGCGAGCCGGTCGACCGCGAGGCGCTCCACTGGTGGGACGTCTTCAGCGGCGTGAAGGGCCAGGGCATCTGGCTGACGGGCGCCCGTTCGTACCAGGACGGCCGCACGCAGGAGCTCATGATGCCGATGACCGCCTACTGGCTGACCAACTTCCAGGACGAGATCCTGCTTCGGTCGATGGGGAGGGGCGCATGAGACCGGATGTCACGAAGGTCCTGCAGGGCATCGCCGGGACGCTCGCGATGCAGGTGCTGCCCGAGGTTCGCACGCCCTACGGCCAGCAGACGGTCGGGCTCGCGTCGCAGCTCTGCTTCATGATCAGCCAGGAGTTCGACCGCGCGGCGGCCCGGCTGGTCGAAGAGAATGCCGCGATTCTCGGCATCTTCGAACGCGCACTCTCGCTCCTCGACGAAGGGCCGCTCGCCGCGAAGCTCCGGGCCGCGACGCAAACCGTGCCAGGCGCCGACCTCCGCATCTCCGCGCTGCAGGCCGAAAACGACAACCTGCGCGCCCTCCTGATCGAGCTCCACGCCGCCGTTGAGGCGTACGATGGAGAGGAGATGGCCGGCCTGAACCGCATTATCTGGGACGAACTGCGGGAATCCACGCGGCGGCGGCACGTGGCCAGCGGGTTGGCGTGAAGGACCTCATTCGCGACGCCCTTGCCCGGTACACCCCGGGCGAACTGCCGCTCGAACCGGCGGTCATGCCCGCCGGGGTCATCGTCCTCATCTACGAGCACAACGCCGTGCCGCACATTGTGTTCCAGAAGCGGACCGACCGCGTGCGCGACCACAAGGGGCAGATCAGCTTCCCCGGCGGCGCCATGGACCCCGGGGACGAGTCGGTGCTCCTCTGCGCGTTGCGCGAAACGCACGAGGAGATCGGCGTCCACCCCGCCGACGTCGACGTCCTCGGCCGCATCGACGACATGGTCACGATCTCGAACTACCGTGTGACGCCCTTCGTCGGCTGGCTTGCCCGCTATCCGTACCCGTGGAAGTTCAGCGACGAAGAGGTTGCGTACCTGCTCGAAGTGCCCATCCCGCACCTGCTCGACCCGGCGAACTTCGTCCCGGACCGGCGCGTGCTGAACGGCCGCGAGTGGGTACTGCCCTCGTACCAGTTCGGCGAGGACCTCATCTGGGGCGCCACCGCCCGCATGCTCTCGAACTTCCTCGAAATCTACTCGGCGATCGACGGGCTCGGCCGCTGATGGAGGTTGCCGTCCTCACGCGCGACCTGATGTTCTTCAGCGCCGTCGAGGGTGTGGCGGGCGCGATGGGCCACCGCGCGGTCCAACACGAATCGCTCGACGCCCTCGGCGACCCCGGGATTATCATCGCCGACCTCGGTTCGCTCGACCTCGACCCGGCGGCGCTCGCCGCTCACGACCCGCTTCGTACCCACGCCTTCGCCCCCCACGTCCGCACGGACCTCTTTGCCGCCGCCCGCGCTGCCGGGTTGCAAATCTACCGCCGCGGCGCGCTGGCTACGGAGCTTCCGCGGCTGCTGACCGAGTACTCTACGTAACGGTCGCTGGCTCTCGGCGGTCGTGCGGGCGAATCCGCGTCGCTGCCGGGAACCGATTCTCCTCTGCGCCCCCGGACGCTCCCTTACGGTCGCGGCTCTATTGGGTGTGGGAATCACAGGATCTCCCGGCCCTCAAGGTACCCCATCTCCATGAGCTCGCCCCGAGGGTAGACGCGCGCCAGTTCCTCGCGGATGGGCGTTGTGTCCGTTCCGCCTTCGCGGGTGACCGGTGGCATCCAGTTGTCGTGGTGCCCGAGGACGATCCGGCGCGGACGCAGCAGGTCCACCTCTCGCGCCACGAACTGCGCGAGTGACCCCTGGATTGGCTCGCCGTCGATGTTGCCGCGGCCCGCCGCCGCGAGGATCGCCACGTCGGGGCGGATGTCCCGCAGCACGCCCGTCCAGCACCCCGAGGTGTCCTGGTAGAAAATGGCGCCGTACGGCGTCTCGATGACGTAGGCGAGCGCGCCGCCGTCCGAGCTGCTCCCGAGGGCCGTCGCGAGGTGCTCGCGCATCTCCCGCGCCTGGTCCGAGCCCGTACCCAGTTCGTCCCGGATGACATCGCCGAGGCCGCGGCTTCGCACGCGCTGGTCCTGCGTCAGGCCGTACTGCCCGAGCGCGACCTCGTCGGCCTTCGGGAAGGCGGATGCCCAGACGCACGAGTGCAGGCTCGGGTACACGCGCACGGTGACTTTGGGCGAGAGGCGCCAGTGCTCGCCGCCCTGCGACCGCCAGAGCTGCTCTTCGGGAACGCCCACGCCGCGCAGCACCCGCGCTGATTCGTGCGAGCCGATGACCGTCGCGCCGGTGTTCTGGGCGATGACCTCGGCCCCGGCGATGTGGTCGAAGTGGCTATGCCCCACGAGCACGTAGTCCGCGCGGTCGACATCGCGCGCGGAGAGCCCGACCGGCGGCGCGCTCGGCACGCGGTCCATGTACGCGTCGAGGAATACGACGAGGTCATCGATCACCAGGCGAAAGGTCGCGCAACCGAGCCAGTCGAGCGTTACGGGCATTGGGCCACCCCCGGGAAATGTCGCCCGAAGTCTACGCGCAACGCCGGGTGGTAGGATGGCCGCACCCCGACCCCGGGAGCGGATCGATGCCCGATGACCCCGTGCCCGCACGCGATTGCCTGCGCTGCGGCGTGCCGCTGACCTACGTTGGCCGCCGCGAGTTCCATTTCGGCCCGCGCCACGGCGCACTCGGCGACTTCAGCGAACTGTTCGTGCACCGCGAGACGCTGGCGCTGTTCGTCTGCGAACAGTGCGGACACGTCGAGTTCTTCCACCCGCGGTTCGCCCCGGACCTACCATCGGACCATCCGCCGGAGCGGCCACCATCGCGCGACCCCTTCGCCCCTCGTGCCGAAGCCGCGGATGATACCATTGCCGCCCATGACGACTGAGCGAACCCTCGCCTCCCTGCTCGCCGAACTCCCCGATGCTCGCCTCGTTCGTGGCGAACCCGAAGCCCGGGTCGCCGCGGTCGAACACGACTCGCGGCGCATCCAACAGGGCGGCCTCTTCGTCGCCATTCCTGGCTTCAACTCCGACGGCCACTCCTACCTGCCGCAGGTCGCCGCGGCGGGTGCGAGCGCCGTCGTCGTCCAGCGCGACCACGCCGAGGCCTGGCGCTCCACGCCCCACGGACCCTCGGTCGTCGTCGTCGAGGACACGCGCTCGGCCCTCGCCGATGTCGCCGCCTGGTTCTACGGTCACCCGGGCCGCGAAATCGGCGTCATCGGCATCACCGGCACCGACGGCAAGACCACCACGTCGCACCTGCTGACGAGCGTCCTCGAAGCCGCCGGCGCCCGCGTGGGCCGGCTCGGCACGGTCGACACCTACCTGCCGGGCGAACACGGGCACGTGGGCGGCCGGATGACCACCCCCGAGGCCAACGAGGTCCAGAAGCTCCTGCGGAGGATGGTCGATGCCGGCTGCGACTGGGCGATCGTTGAATCGACCAGCCACGGCCTCGCGCTCCACCGCCTCGACCACGTCGAGTACGACATCGCCGCCTTCACGAACATCACCGGCGACCACCTCGACTTCCACAAGACCTTCGAGGCGTACCGCGAGGCGAAGGGGCTGCTCTTCGAATCGCTCGGCACGTCGGCCGAAAAGGACATCGAGAAGGTGGCCGTCGTGAACGCCGACGACCCCTCGGCGAACTACATGCTCGAACGCTCCAACGCCACGCCCCTGCGTTACGGCCTGGACGTCCGCGAGGACGAAGCCGAGCTCGTCGCCCGGAACGTCATCCTGCGTCCCGACGGCAGCGACTTCCGCCTGGTGACGCCCTTCGGCCGCGTCGAAACGAGCATCCGCCTGCCCGCGCTCTTCAACGTTGCGAATGCCCTCGCGGCCGCGGGCTGCGGCCTGGCCGCCGGGGCCGACCTGCAGGCGGTGGCCGCCGGGCTCGCGAACTGCCCGGGCGTGCCCGGCCGCATGGAACGGATCCACGCCGGCCAACCGTTCGAGGTGATCGTCGACTATGCCCACACCGGCGACGCCGTCCGTAAGGTGCTCTCGGTGTTGCGCGAAGTGACTCGGGGGCGGCTCATCATCGTGGTTGGCGCCGCGGGCGAGCGGGACCCGGGCCGCCGCTTCGGCGTCGGGCGGGCCGCCGCCGAAGGCGCCGACTTCGCCGTGTTCACGAACGAGGACCCGCGCAGCGAGGACCCCGCCGAGATCGTCCGCGAGATTGGCCGCCACGCCGAGGGCGCCGGGCGCGAGCGTGGCCGCGACTTCGTGGAGATCGAGGACCGCGGCGACGCCATCCGCGAGGCGCTCCACCGCGCAGAGGCGGGCGACCTGGTGGTCATCTGCGGCAAGGGCCACGAGCAGTCGATCGTCTACGGCACCGAGGCCCGGCCGTGGGACGACCGCGAAGTCACGCGGCAGGCGCTCGCCGAGCTCGGCTACCGCGGGTAACGCCCGGTTCACCGTGCGTTTTTCCGTGTCATCGGCCGTCCGTATACTGCGGACACAGCCAGTAGCACCCGGGGCCACCCTTCACCCTCGCCCCACCGAGGTTTCGAACCGTGCCGAAGCGACGACGACGCGAGCAGCAACACCTGCGGCAGGAGAGCAGTCGCAAGCGCTCCTACACCATGGGGGGCACCTCGCACCACCCGGCCGAAAAGTACCGGCCCGGGTTCCCGATGAACCTCTTTCACAGCCAGAAGGCGTTCTATGTCATCGGCGCGCTCGCCGGGCTGAGCATGGTCTTCGTCGCCGTCGTCTCCGCTACCAGGAACAACACACCGCCGAGCGCCGACGACATCCCCACGCCCACCGCTACCGCCACGGTCGACCCCAACGCCACGCCGACGCCCACCCCGACTCCCGACCCGCGCGACTTCGCACAGGCCGAACAGGTCATCGATGCGCAGAACAAGGAGTACAAGGCCATCTTCAAGACGAACATGGGTGATTTCGAAATCAGCCTGTTCGCCGACAAGGCCCCCAATACGGTCAACAGCTTCGTGTTCCTCGCCCAGAAGGACTTCTTCGACGGCCTGACCTTCCATCGGGTGCTGAAGAACTTCGTCATCCAGGGCGGCGACCCGCGCGGCGACGGCACCGGCGGTCCTGGCTACACCACCGCCGAGGAGCCGAACGAGATCCGCAACACCCGCGGCACCGTGTCGATGGCCAAGGCCGGCGGCGCGACCGATTTCGGCAGCCAGTTCTTCATCAACCTGAAGGACAACCCGTCGCTCGACTTCGACAACCCGTCGAACAACAAGTTCTACCCGTTCGGCGAAGTGACGAGCGGCATGGATGTCGTCGACAAGATCTCGCAGGTGCCCGTCGAAGCCTCGAGCTCCGGCGAGCTTTCGAAGCCCGTCGACCCGGTCGTCGTCAACGACGTGGTCATCGAGGTTCGGGACAAGTCGTAGCACCGGCGCCCGGCGGTGCTGCGCACTGGCGCCCGGTGAGCGGCGCCGTTCGCGCCACCAGGCGCTCCCGGATCTCCACCGCCTCCTGTTCGTGGCGGGGTGAGTCTTCCCGCCCGCCGACGTAGACCGCC
>JBLNCO010000056.1:0-5329 GCA_050260715.1 Hyphomicrobiales bacterium
GGCCTCGGGCTGCGCCGTCACCGCCGTCATCGAAGGTTCACGGCCGATCGCGGTCGAAGTGCAGGCGCTCGCCGTGCCCTCCTACCTCTCGGCGCCACGCCGCATCGCCAGCGGCCTCGAGACCTCGCGCTTGCACCTGCTGCTCGCGGTGCTCGCGCGCCGCGCCAGCCTGAACGCCGCGACCCTCGACGTGGTAGCCACCGTCTCCGGCGGCCTGCGCCTCCGCGACCCCGCCGCCGACCTCGCGGTCGCTGCGGCGCTCGCGTCCGCCATCAAGGACCAGCCGCTCCCGCGTGGCACCGCTTTCCTCGGCGAAGTCGCGCTCTCCGGGGCGGTGCGCGCCGCGCCGAACGCCCCTCGCCGCCTCGCCGAGCTCGCCCGCCTCGGCTTCGAACGCGCGCTCGTGCCGCCGGGCACCCAGCACGTCGAAGGTATCGCCCTCGCCCCCGTCGCCACCGTCCGCGAGGCGATTCGCGCCGCGCTCGGGTAGGGCCCCAACAGCCAACAGCCAACAGCCAACAGCCCGTCTACGACTGCCGGTACGCCCGGTGCCGCATCACGATGCTCTGCAGGATCCCCAGCGACAGGAAGATGCTCACCAGCGACGACCCGCCCTGGCTCACCAGCGGTAAGGGAATACCCGTCACCGGGAAGAGACTCACGTTCACCGCGATGTTGATGAACGTCTGCATCAGGATGAGCACCACGATGCCCACCGCCACGAGCTGCCCCGCGACGTCCCCGGCGATCTGGGCCGCGCGTATCCCGCGCATGAGCAACAGGATGAACAGTGCGAAGAGCACCATCGCGCCTGCGAACCCGAGCTCTTCGCCCAGCACGCTAAAGATGAAGTCCTTGGTCGGCACCTTGAGGTACCGGAGCTGCGTCTGCTCGCCGTTCGTGAGGCCTTTGCCCCAGATCTGGCCCGAACCGACCGCGATCTGCGCCTGGATCACGTTGTACCCGGCGTCGAGCGGGTCTTCCTCCGGGTCGATGAGCACCGAAATGCGCTCGACCTGGTAATCCGCCACGCCGAACGTCCACACGAACGGCAGCAACGCGATCCCGACGGCGGCCAGCACCATCAGGTGGCCGCGGCTCACCCCGGCCACCACCACTACGCCAAGCCAGATCGAAAGGAACACGATGCTCGTCCCCAGGTCCGGCTGCACGAACACCAGCAGCGTGCAGGGCAGCACGATCAGCAGCGAGATGAGCAGCGACCGCAGGTCCTTCGCGTCGCCGCCGTGCTCGCTGAAGAAGCGCGCGAGCAACAGGATCGTCGCCAGCTTGGCGAACTCCGATGGCTGGATCTGGATCGGCCCGACATCGAACCAGCGCGTCGAGCCGTACGCCGAATGGCCCATCGCGAGGATCGCCAGCAGCGAGATGATCGAGAGGCCGTACAGCACCGGCGAGTAATGGATGAGGTAGTGGTAGTCGAACTTCGAAACCACCAGCATCACGCCGAGCCCGAAGATGGCGAAGATGGCCTGCTTGGCGACCGGGTTCGAAAAGCTCGTCACCGGCCCCGAATACACCCGCGATGAACCGCTGTAGATGAGCACCAGCCCGAACACCACGAGCCCGATCGCGGCAAACGCCATCAGGAAGTCGAAGCGGTCGAAGCCCCGGTAGATGCTCCGGCTGCGTGCTTCGCGCCGGGAGCTGGCGAAAATGCTCGAACCGCGGCCGTCGAGCGTGATGCTCATGGCTGCACGTTCTTGTGGAAGTAGTCGAGGATCGCCCGCGCCGCCGGCGCCGCCTTGTCGCCGCCCCAGCCCGTTTCGTAGTAGACCGTGACCACCACTTCGGGGTCGTCGTACGGCGCGAAGCCCGTGAACCAGGCGTGCTGATTCGTACCTCCGTCAGGGGTCTTGAACTCGGCGGTACCGGTCTTTCCCGCCACCTCCCAATCGGGCAGGGCCGCGTTGTGGCAGGCGCCCTGTTCCTGGCCGACGTACCCCGAGACGCATTCCCGCATGCCTTCGCGAACCACCTGCAGGTTCTCGGGGCTCACCGGCACATCCTTCGACTGCACTTCGGCCTCGCGCACCGTCGCACCGTCCGGCGACTTCACCGACTTGAGCACGTGCGGCGTGAGCAGCTTCCCGCCGTTCGCCACCGCGGCCGTCATGCGGGCGATCTGCAGCGGCGAAGCGGTCACGTCGCCCTGGCCGATGCCCATGAAGCACGTGTCCGCGTAGAACCACTCGCCATCCGATTCCGGGTAGCCGTTCGCTGCCATCACGCGACGCTTCCACTCCGGGCTCGGGATCACGCCTTCCGATTCGCCGTAGAGGTCGATGCCCGTCGGCTCGCCCAGACCGAACGACCGTGCGTAGTACCCCAGCCGCACCGCCGAATCTTCGATGTCCTTCCCGAGGCCCTTCGTCTGGCCAAGGATGCCGCACGAAGCCATGAACATGTAGATGTTCGAAGAGACCGCGATGCCGTCGCGCACGCCGGAGAGGTAGCCGTGCGCGGCCCAGTCGACGAGCGGGTAGATTTCGCCGTTGACGCCCTTGATTTCGAGGATGCGGTTCGAAACGTCCCACGGCGTGTACTGGGTGATGTTCCCCTCCTGCAGGGCCGCAGCGGAAGTGATGAGCTTGAACGTCGAGCCCGGCGCGATGGTCTGGAGCGCTTGGTTCAGGAAGGGGTGGCGCGGGTCGTTGGCGAGCGCCTCGAGCTCCGCGTCTCGCGTCTTGATGTCCGGCTCGGTGTAGATGTTGTTGTCGTAGTCCGGCACCGAGACGATCGCGTAGATCTCGCCGGTTTTCGGGCTCATCACGACGGCAGCCGCGGTCTTCGAGTCGCCCATCGTGTCCTTCAGGTACCCGGAGATGAAGTTCTGCAGCCCCTGGTCGATGCTCAGCGTGAGGCTGTTCCCCGGGATCGGGTCCTTCGTCTTCAGCGCCTCGATCAGCCGGCCCTGAGCGTCCTGTTCGGCCGCTGTGTAGCCCTTCGTGCCGCGCAGGTCGCTCTCGTAGCGCGCCTCGACGCCATCCTTGCCCACCGGCTCGTTGAGCGCGTACCCCTGGGCTTCGAGCTTCGGCCGCTCTTCGGGTGTCTGGTCGCCGACGTAGCCGAGGATGTAGCTGAAGGCCGGCCCGGCGATGTAGTCACGCCCGGGTTGCACGCTCAGCGTGACGCCCGGCAGGTTCGTCGACGCCTCCTCCAGCATCAGTGCCTGGTCCTCGGGCAGGTACGACTTCACCGGGATCTCGATGTATTCCTTGTGATCCGCCTCGGCTTCCTTCACCCGCGCATCGATTTCGAGCGCCGGCACGCCGATGATCTCCTCGACCCGCTGGTAAATCTGGTAGCGCTTCGCCTGGTCGTCCGGGAGGAACAGCGGCGTCACAACCGCCGTGTACACGGGCACATTCGCCACGAGCGGATTGCCGTTGCGGTCGTAGATGAGCCCGCGCGTCGGCAGGATGTCCTTTTGGGTGATGTGGTTCAGCCGCGACCGTTCGGCGTATTCGCCGCCCTTCACGATCTGCATGTGCACGAGCTGGGCGGTGAGGATGGCGAAGAGGATGATGACCGCGAAGCGCAGGACGTTAAGGTTGCCGTGCGGGCGGTTCCGCGCCGGCGCAGGCGATTCCCGCAGCTCGCCGCCAAGAAATTCCACGCCTCAGTACCCGCTTCGCTGAAGAGTCATAGGCCTCGCTGTCCATCCCAATAGACGGAATGGCAAGTACACGAACGTCACGAGCAGGATATCCAGAATCAAGCCGGGCACAAGCACGGCGAAAAGAAGCCCTGACAGCGAAAACGCCGCCCCTTCCGCGAACGCCCCGCACGATAGCATCAGCCGCGCCCACAGGCCCGTCCCCGCGCCCACGATCAGCGTCTGCAGAAAACGGTTCAGCGGCAGCCGCGCCTCTTCGAGCATGAACGCCGCCGGGACCAGCGGCATGTACCCGATGAGCAGCAGCCCCGGCGCCCGGTCCGAGGAGAACCCGAGCAGGATCGCACCGGCAGGGATGGCGGCCATCGCCGGGCGCGGACCGGCGTACACAGCCGTCGCGACCAGCACGCACAACATCAGGTCGGGCACCGCGCCGCGAATCGGGAACAGCGGCGACACGGTCACCTGCGCGAGCGACGCGAGAACGAGTGCGACGGTTATCGACAGCCCTCTCATGGCGTGTCATCGTCCAGCACGATGCGCTGCGGGTGGAAGCTCGTGAGCACCAGCACCGTCTGCGCGGTCGAAAGGCGCACCAGCGGCTCGACTTCCACCTTCTGGAACAGGTCCTGAGCGGTGCCTTCGACCTTCGTCACCCGGCCGATGGGCAGGTTCGCCTGGTAGTTCCCGCCAAGCCCGGAGGTGAGGATCGTGTCGCCCACCTTCACGTCCGCATCGGCGTAATCGAAGGTAATGGTCCGGTTCGGGCCGCCGCGCACGACCCCCGCCGCGCCGTCCTGCACCTTCGCGTTCACGCGGCTCTTGCTGTCGGTGATGAGCCGCACGAAGGCGTGGTCGTCGAACACCCTGGTCACCGTGCCGATGAGCGTCCCCTGCGACGACAGCACGTTCATGCCCACGTCGATCCCGTCCCCGGAGCCGCGGTCGATGCTGATGAGGTCGGTGAAGGCGGAGTAGTCGCGCGAAACCACGTTCGCGGCGACGCGCGTCTGGCTCGTATCGGCCTGGTTGATGTTGAGCGCGGCTTCCAGCTCCTTCACGCGTTCGGCGTCGATTTGGAGCTGCGTATTTTCGTTGCGAAGCTGTTCGTTCTCGATGCGAAGGCGGCGGTTCTCGTCCTGGAGCTCGCGCAGGTGGCCCGCATCGGAGAGGAACGTCGCGATGGGCCGGAAGATGCCATCGAGGACGTTCTCGGCGGGGGCGGTGACTTTGAGGAAGACGCCCTGCACGGGCGAAAGAACCCCCACCTGGTTCGCCGCGGTGAGGAACAGCGCCAGGGTGATCATCGCCGCGACCCACCATGTGTAGCGAGAGAAAATGACCATAGGGACCACCAGTGGGCTGCGCCCGATGCTAGCGCCCGGGCCTTCGTGAGGCCAACTGAGATTGAACCTTGTTTAACAGCTCCGATTCTTCGAGGACTTCGCCCGCGCCACGCACCACGCACAGCAGCGGGTCTTCCGCGACGTAGACCGGGAAGCGCGTTTCCTGGCTCAGCCGCCGGTCGAGCCCACGCAGCAGCGCGCCGCCACCCGCCAGCGCGATGCCATGGGCCATCAGGTCCGAAACGAGCTCCGGCGGCGTTACTTCGATGGTCGAACGCACCGCCTCGACGATGGCGCTAATCGAGCCGGCGAGCGCGTCGCGAATCTCCACCGTGCTCACTTC
>JBLNCO010000057.1:0-4329 GCA_050260715.1 Hyphomicrobiales bacterium
CAAAAGCGCCTCGCCGCGGCCGATGCCGCGGCCGGCGCCTGTGACGATCGCAACCTTCCCTTCGAGCCTTCCGGCCATTCGATACTCCTGAGATAGTGTCCCGGCACGGCCGGGCAAAGCGATTGAACTCTAACAAACGAACGGGACTTCCGCAGTTCAGCTTTCGCGTTCGGCCGCGGACCGGTTAACTGGGCGGCCATGGCACGGGCGCTCGCGATCATCCCGCACCCGGACGACGAGTCGTACAGCTTCGGCGGCACGCTCGCGCGGCTCGCGGCCGACGGTTGGACGTGTGGCGTGGTGGCGGCGACGAACGGAGACCAGGGGCATCGCCACGACGGCGGCCCCACGGGCAGCGAAGCGCTCGCGGCGGTCCGCCGGGCGGAACTGGCGGAATCGTGCCGCGTGCTCGGGTGCGAACTGCTCGAAGCGTGGGGACTGCCGGATGGCGCCCTGCGCGAGTTGTCCACCCAGGCCGGGCACGTCCGGGAGGTGCTGCGCCGGTTCGCACCCCACCTTGTGCTTACGCTGGGCGAAGATGGCGCCTATGGGCACCCGGACCACATCGCGGTGCACCGCTGGGTGCGCGAAGGCTGGGAGGCGGCCGGGCGCGGGCCCGCGCTGCTCTTCGCGGCGTTCCCGAAGGGGCTGTTTGTCCCGCAGTACGAGAAGTGCATTTCGATGATGGGCGACCCGCCGCAGCCTCCCGCGAGCGCCATCGGGGACGAGCGGTTCGACCTCGTGGCCGACATCCGCGGCGTGGCAGCGGCGAAGCTGGCCGCGATCGCTGCCCATCGTTCGCAGCTTCCCGGCGGCGACCCGCACGCGATCTTCCCGCCGGGCATCGTCGCTGCGCTGCTCGAACGGGAGTGGTTCGTGGCGGCCGGCGATCGGTCGCGCGAACAGGCTGCGGCCCTCTGGCCGGGCTTCGAAGCCATCAACGGCTGAGCCTCTCGGCCATGGAACTTTCGCGCGGGCTCAATCGTTCTGTGAGTAGAACCCGACGGAGGAGTCACCATGGACGGCTGGTCCCCGGCCTTCATCCTTGCCCTGTGTGTTGGCGGAGCGCTGCTGCTCGCGCTCGTGCTGGCGCTCTCGCTCAGCCGGGATGAAAGCGAGCTCGATTCGCGGGGACGGAGGCGCGTCTGAGCACTTCGTGCTCAGACGCGAAGTGCCCAGTGCCCAGTGCCGAGTGCCGAGTATCGAGTGGTCAGTGCGCGAGCGCCCGGGCACAGTCGGCCGCGAGGGTGACATTTCGATGCACCGGCCGCGGCGGCCGGCACGGGCGGCCGAGCTACCCGCGCCGGTGAGGCGCACCGGGCACCGGGCACCGGGCACAGTTAACTCGGTACTCGTTCCTCGGTACTCGCTACTCGCTACTCAGACGTTCCATCCGACGAAGGCGTTCTCGGTCTGGACCTCCATGGCCCCGAGGAATTTGGCGGTCATGGCGTAGAAGCCCGTCAGGATGTTGATGCCGACGATGGTGCCGGGGTCGAAGTGCTTTTCGAGCGCCGCGTGGACCTCGTCGAGGGGGTGGTCCGAGGCGTTGACGGCGTCGACATAGGCGAAGATGGCGCGCTGGGGCTCGGAGAAGAGGTCGCTCTGGCGCCAGCGGTGCAGCGCGTTGATCTGCTCGTTGGTGAGGCCCGCGCCGCGGCCGATGCGCACGTGTTGGTGCCATTCGTACTCGCTCTGGTGGAGGATGGCCGTGCGCAGGATGACGAGCTCGCGAGTCGGAAGGTCGAGCCCGCAGTGGTTCCAGAGGGTGTTCCCGAGGCGCAGGTAGCCGCGCAGCAGCGCGGGGTTGTTGCCCATCGCCCGGAAGATGTTGGGCGGCGTACCGCCGTCGCCGCCGGTCGCCTGGTCGCGCGCCACGGCGTCCCAGACGTACTTCAGGTCATCGGGGAACTGCTCGCGGGTGGCCTTCGGAAGTCGGGACATGGCAACGCTCCGGATGGGGAATCCGGGGCAGTGTACGCGATCCGCTAGCGTGGGGCGCTCGGGCCGCGGAATCGCCGGGCAGCGCCACCGAACAGCCCCACGCCGACGCCAGCGAGTACGAGTACCCCGCTCGCGGCGAGGCCATCGGTCTCGCCGAGGGCTATGCGCAGGACGCATTCGACGGCGCACCAGGCCGCCGTAGTCCAGGCGAGGATTTCGGCCGCGCGGTAGGTCGCCTCCCTCATGCCGCCGCTTCCGCCCGGTGTTCGCGCTCGATCATGGCCACGAAGGAATCGGCGAGGTCGGGGTCGAACTGCGATCCGCGGCCGGCAATGATCTCGGCGATCGCCTGCTCGGCCGTGTAGCCCTTGCGGTAGGGCCGGTCCGTCGTCATCGCGCTGTAGGCATCGGCCAACGAGAAGATGCGCGTACCGAGGTCGATTTCGGTGCCGCGCAGGCGCCCGGGATACCCTTCGCCATCGAAACGCTCGTGGTGGTGGCGCACCAGGTTCACGACCGCGTCGTAGTCGGTCACGGCGGCGGTAATGGCGGCGCCCATCACCGGGTGCTCCTCCATCGCACGCCGCTCCTCGAGCGTGAGGGGCCCGGGCTTCCGCAGGATTTCGTCGGGCACGACGATCTTGCCGAGGTCGTGGATGGGCCCGGCGAGGGTGATGGCGGAGATGATTTCCGCCGGAAGGCCGAGGTTACCAGCGAGCGCCAGCGCGAGGCCGGTCGCGTGGTCGCTGTGAAAGCGCGTGTAGCTGTCGCGGCGGTCGATCGCCTTCACGAGGTTGCGAAGCGCCTTGAGGTTCGGGACCTTGAGCAGCGGCTCGGGCGGTTCGGCATCGATCCCGGCGACCGAGAGGCCCGCGGCGACCGACTTGTCCAGGTACATCTGGTCCTCGGCCGCGGCGATGAGGTCGCGGGGCGGTTCCCAGCCGCGATAGGCGGCGATGCCGCAGCTCACGCGCGTCGGGAGCGAAACGCGAGCGGCGTTTACCACTTCGATGCCCACGATGTTGTTGCGCAGGCGGTCGATGGCCGCGCGCGCCACCACGGCGCTCGCCCCGGGGAACACGGCGACGAACTCGTCGCCGCCGAAGCGCCCGAACACGGCCGGCGGCTGCACGCAGTCGCGAAGGTGCTCGGCCACGCGGCGGAGGACTTCGTCGCCCTGTTCGTGGCCCATGTAGTCGTTCAGCAGCTTGAAGTTGTCGATGTCGAGGTAGGCGATGGCGAGTGGCGTGCCATCGCGGCGGGCGTCGTCGACCGCGGACGCGAGGAACTCGTCGATGTAGCGGCGGTTGGGGCAGCCGGTGAGCGCATCGGTGTAGGCGAGGCGGCGGTACACCTCGGCCTGGCTCGCCGCGATGCGCCGCGCGCGGCTATCGGCCGCCTTGTTCAGGAGGTGCCAGAGCATCTCCGTGTTGAAGGGCTTGGCGAGGAAGTCATCGGCGCCGGCCTTCATCGCCGCGACCGCAACTTCGACATCGACGAACCCCGTGACCGCGACGATGCCGAGCTCGGGGTCGTGGGCACGAGCCGTGGAGATGACTTCGACGCCAGAGGTGTCGGGCAGAGAGATGTCGCAGGAGAGGGCACGGAAGCGGCCGGAGCGGAGTGCGGCGATGGCTTCGGCGCCCGTGTGGGCGACCGTAACAGCAGCGTCGTGGCGCCCGAGACCTCGCTCGACCAGCCGCCCAAGGCTCGCGTCGTCTTCGACGATGAGGACGCGGAAGACGCCGCCCGGTTCCCCATTTCCACGCAGATCCATCTCCGCGATCGTCGGACGGTAGCGCGGCGGTCATGAGGGGTTGTGGGCGCTCTTCGCGACGATTTTTGGCGCGAATCAGCTTCGTTTCGACAGTGGGACGACCCAGATCTTCTTCGCGACCTGCGTTCCCATCACGATAGAGCGCTCCTGGACGTTGGCCGTCACGGTGCCCCGGTACGGCGCGACCGACTCGAGCAGGATCGTGCGGCCGGGGCGGATGCCTTCGTCGTCGAAGAACCTGAGGAGCTGCTCGTCCTCTTCGAAGACGCGATCGATCTCCATCGGCACGCCTTCGGGGATATCGGCGAGGGTGGTCATGCTGAGCTTGCGGGGCGCGCCCGGCCCGGGAATCGGGTAGCCGAACGGGCTGCGCGTCGGCCGGCCGAGCGTTTCGTACAGGTGCGGCTCGGTCACGTCGGAGATGCCATGTTCGAGAAGGTGGGCCTCCTCGTACGCGCGCCACCACGGCACCTTCAGGATCTCCGTGATGAGGCACTCCGCGAGGCGGTGCCGCCGGACCATCTGCTCGGCGCGCCGCAGCCCCTCGGGGGTAAGACGGATGACCTTGCGCGCATCGACTTCGACGAGGCGGTCGCGCTGGAGGCGCT
>JBLNCO010000058.1:0-4785 GCA_050260715.1 Hyphomicrobiales bacterium
GTCGACAATGCGATCGCGAAGCAGCGGCTCATCGAGACGCGGGGGATGTCGGAGGCCGAAGCCGACCAGCGGCTGAAGTCGATGGTCCCGTTCGAAGTCCGCGCGCCCGGCGCCGACTGGACGTACAGGAACAACGGCACGATGGAGGAGCTCCGCGCGGCCGTGACGGCGGAGCTCAACCGAATTCGCGTGCTGCACCGCAAGGGCGAGCTGCCCGTTTCGGTGTTCGAAAGCTGGTGGAAGCCCTTCATCGAAAAGCGCCGCGCGGCATTGAAGGCCGCCAGCGGCCAGAAGCTCGCCGACGAAACTGACTAGGTAAACCTCGCGCGGCAGGAGGTGACGCGCGCAGTCGGAGTTCCGGCCCTCCGCCGCCTACGCTGGTGCCATGCGCACCGAATTCCGCGAGGAGCCATGCACCGTCGCGCTGAACCGCGTGGACGGCATGGGCTTCCGCTGGTCGCTGAACCCGTATATGGGCTGCGCACACCGCTGCACCTTCTGCTACGTGCGCGGCTTCGAACGGCGCGCCGACCGCCCATCGGGCGAAGCGTACGGCGCGTCCATCCGGGTGAAGGTGAACATCGCCGCGGTGCTGCGGCGCGAGCTCGCACGCCGCTCCTGGCGCAGGGAGACCGTTGCCGTTGGGGCGGCGACCGACCCTTACCAGCCGGCCGAAGGGCGCTATCGCCTCACACGCCAGTGCCTCGAAGCCTTCGCCGACTACCGCACACCGGTCTCCCTCATCACGCGCGGCCCGATGGTCATCCGCGACATCGATGTGCTGTCGCACCTGGCGGCGCGCGCCGATCTCCAGGTCAGCATCTCGATCGGCACGCTCGACCCCGACATCTGGCGAAAAACGGAGCCGTCGACCTCCCCGCCCTGGCAGCGCCTCCGGGCATTGCGGGCCCTGACCGATGCGGGCATCAGGGCGGGCGTGAGCCTTGCCCCGGTGTTGCCCGGGCTCACCGACTCACCGGAGAGGCTCGCCGCTGTCATCCGCGAAGCGCGCGAACACGGCGCGTGCTTCGTCTGGTGCAACCCGCTGAATCTCCGCCCCGGCACGCGCGAGCACTTCCTCGAACACCTCGCCCGCGACTGGCCCGAATTGCTGCCGCGCTACGAGGAGCTCTACCGGAAGCCCTACCTCGCGAAGTCCGATGCCGAGCCCATCACCGCGCTCGTCGATTCCCTGCGCGAACGGTTCGACATTCGCGATCGGCGCATCCTCCGCTTCGAACCGCCGCCCGAGCCCCGGCAGTTGGCACTCTTCGCCTAGTTTGCTCGCCCTCCCCGCGCTCCCGTACGATCCCTCGAAACTGATTCAGGAGCACGGGATGCCCGAGAAGACGTTCGAGTTCCCGGTCGACCGTACTGCGATCATGCTGTTCGCGCGTGCGGTCCAGGACATTCGCCCCGAGTTCACCGAACCGGATTCGCCCGAAGCGCAGGCGCTCGGCGGCATCGTTGCGCCGCCCACGTTCACGTGGGCCAGCTCGCACTACGAGCCCGACTATTCGCTCGACCTGACGCGGCCGCGAAAGGAGCCGCGCGAGCCCCGGCCCGAGGGTGCCGGTGGCGGTGGCGGAGGGCTCGGCCGCGGGCTGCACGGTGAGCAGCATTACGAGTACTTCAAGCCCATCTACGCCGGAGACACGCTCACCGTGACCATCAAGCCAGGCGCCACCTGGGAGAAGGAAGGCCGCCGGGGCGGCAAGCTGCGCTTCAGCGAACAGATCTACGAGTACACCAACCAGAACGGCGAGCTCTGCGTACGCGCGCGCATGGTCGGCGTCCAGACCGAGAAGGCGGTGGAGCAGTAATGGCGACCCTCAACGTTGGCGACCGGCGCGACCAGGTCGTGCTCGAGAACATCAACCGCACGCACATCGTGAAGTACGCGGGTGCGGGCGGCGACTTCAACCCGCTGCACCACGACGACACCTTCGCGCAGAAAGTCGGCTACCCCAGCGTCTTCGCGCACGGCATGTTTTCCATGGGCCTCACCGGCAAGATGCTCACCGACTGGGTCGGGCCGGTCGCTCTGCGAAAGTACGGCGTTCGCTTCACGAAGCAGGTCTTCCCGGGCGACACCCTCACCGCCCACGGCGAGGTGACCGAGGTGAAGGAGGAGAACGGCGAAAAGCTCGCGACCATCCGGGTCTGGACCACGAACCAGAAGGACGAAACGGTCATCGAGGGCCAGGCCGTCGCCGCGGTGAGCTAGCCAGGGACACCTGCTGAACACCGAATCAGCGCTCGCAGCGGTAGCCGTTGTGGCCGCAGCGGGAGGCTTCCTCCCGATCGTGGTCCGCCGGCTGCCGCTGCCGTTTCCCGTACTCCTGTTGGCCGTCGGTCTCATCGCTGGACCGGACATAACCGGCGTCATCGACGTCTCCGAGTTCCGGGACCTCGCCCGCATCGCTATCTCCCTTGCCGTCGCCACCATCGTGTTCGAAGGGAGCATGGCGATCCGCCTCGGCACCCTCCGCGCGCTCGGGCCGGTCGTGCGCAACATGGTCGTCCTCGGGCTGGTCGTGACGCCGGTCGTTGCCGCACTGGCCGCACACTACCTGCTCGATTTCGACTGGCGCGTCTCGTTCCTCTTCGGCGCGCTCGTCTCCGTCACCGGCCCGACGGTCATCACGCCGCTGCTGCGTTCGATCCGCGTGAACGATCGCATCAAGGGCATCCTGTCGGCCGAGGCGGTCATCATCGACCCGTTCGGCGCGCTGCTCACCTTGTTCCTGCTCCAGCTCGTGCTCGCCGAATCGCTGAACCCCGCAGCGCCTGCCAGTTGGGCGATCGGACGCATCCTGGCCGGGACGATCGCCGGCGCCAGCGGCGCGGCGGTCGTGTATCTCGTCGCGCGCTCCATCCAGCGGCTCACCGGCCGCGAAGTGTCGCTCGTCATCGTCGGGGGCGCCGTCGCCACCTTCGCCACGGTTGAGAGCCTGTTCCACGAATCCGGGCTGACTGCCATGGTGGTGATGGGCCTCACCGTCGGGAACCTGCGCATCCCCCACAAGGAAGCCGCGATCGACTTCCAGGAGTCCGTGGTCACGTTCCTCACCGCCACGGTCTACGTGCTCCTCGCTGCCAGCGTCGACCTCGGGGACGTGCGCGGCCTCGGATGGCGGGGCCTCGCCGTTGTGCTGGTCCTCGTGCTCATTGGCCGGCCGCTGCTGGTCTGGGTCGCCTCCTTCCGCTCCGACCTCAACTGGCGCGAAAAGACGTTCCTCTCGGCCGTCGCGCCCCGCGGTGTCGTCGCCGCCTCGCTCGCGAGCGTCGTTGCCGTCGAAGTCCAGTCGTTCACGAACTCGAGCGGGCAGGAGCTTGTCGCGCTCGTGTTCATCGTGATCGCCCTTACCATCGCCGTACAATCGGCCTACGCCGGGCCGCTGTCGCGGCTGCTTGGAGTCGAACCCATGACCTACGTCGTCGCCGGCAGCGGCAATGTCGGCCGCCGTGTCGCCGCCCGCCTTGCCGGCACCGGCAACCCCGTCCTCCTCGTCGAAGGCGATGAGCAGGCTGCCATCGATGCGCGCGAAGAGGGCTTCGACGTCCTCATCGGGAACATTGCCGACCCCGCGGTGCAGAAACGCGCCGGCATCGACGATGCCCAGGCGCTGGTGCTCGCGACCGGCGACGATGCGACGAACTTGCTCGCGGCCCAGCACGCCCGCAAGACCGGCTGCGCGGCCATCTACACCCGCGTCAACCTCCCCGAGAACCTGCAGGCATTCGAGGACCTCGGCGTCTCGGTCGTGAACCCCGCCGAGGCGACCGCGGCGGAGCTCGCGCACATGGTCGCGCCCCCGCTGCTCGAAGGGCTGCTCGCCTCAACCGACGAGGACATCACCGCCGCCCGCATCCGGGTTACGAACGCCCTCGCGCAGCGCTCCATCGAATCGCTGGCCGAGCTCCGGGGCACCCTCGCGGTACTCGTTCGCCGCGGCCAGCGCAGCTTCATCCCCGACGGCAAGACGTTCCTCCAGCTTGGCGACGAAGTGACCATCGTTGGCCCCGTCGCGAACGTCGCCCGTGCTCGCGGCCGCCTCGCCATCGCCCCGCTCGCAGTCCGGTAGGTACGCGCCATGAGCAGGTCGCAGTTGCTGGTGCTCTCGATGTTCTTGATGGCCATGCTTTCCGTCGCCTGTGGGGCACACCGCGACGAACCTGTCTACCCCTCTGACGGTCCGTCCTCTCTGGATTCGGGCAAGCTCCAGGTTCCGCTCACCCTTGAAGGCCTTGCGAAGGAGGCTGACCTCATCGCCGTCGTCGAACCAATCGAGAAGGCCGGCGAGGTGTGGAATGCGACCGAGACGTTCGTGTCGTCGCGCTTCAGCGCACGCGTGGTGCGTGTCCTCAAGGGCGATGTCCAGCCCGGCGCCGAAATCCTGCTCTACGCACCGGGCGGCACCGTCCGCGACCCCCTTCGCTGCCAATCGGAGCCGCAAGCCGGACGGGATGAGCAAGACTACCGTCGAGCAGTGCGCCGACTGGCCATTCTTCATCCCGGGGAAGCAGGAGTTCGTGTTCCTGAAGCTCGTCAGCCCGTCCCCGGATACCGGCGTTGCGCCGTACTACTGGAACCTCGGCCCCAGCGCCCGCTTCGCCCTGGACGGTGACCGCCTCGAATCCATCTATCCAACGGGCGTTGAGGTTGAGGACTTCGGGGGCGTCCGCGCCCTCCTCGCCGGCTCCACGATCGACGAAGTGGCCGCCAAAAACGCCGCGGCCACTTCGAACTAATACCAGCCAGGCGCGGGGGGGGGGGGGGGG
>JBLNCO010000059.1:0-10352 GCA_050260715.1 Hyphomicrobiales bacterium
GGTCAGGTCGCGGATGACGATGCTGAACACCTGCCGCCCTTCGACGCGCGTGCGGGAGATCGCCGCCTCTACGGGGAACTCATCGCCGTTGGCGTTGACCGCCGTGAGGGGCAGGAGTGTCGACGGCTGGCGGTCCCGTGGCGCGCCGGAGAACTCCGGGACATCGGTCGAGCTGAGCCGCTGGGGCACGCCCGGCAGCAGCTCGCGGACGGTCTTGCCGCGGGCGCGGGCCGCGGGCAGCCCGAACAGGTCTTCGGCCGCGCGGTTGAAGAGGAACACGCGCTGCTCTTCGTCCAGCGCGATGATGGCGTCGATGGCCGAATCGATGAGCCGTGCGAGGATGGCCCGCTCGGCGCTGGGTGAGGCGTCGCCAACGCTCTTCGCCGTGCCCGCGGGGACATGCGCCGTGAGCTTCCGGATGGCTTCCGCCGCGCGCTCGGGCGGTTCGGTCGCGAGGTAGTCGGCGGCGCCCGTGCGAATCGCATCCACCGCCATCTCCGGGGCCGCCTGCGTGCTGAGCACGATCACCGGCAGTGCCGGCCGCTGTTCGTGGACCGCCCGGATCGCGGCGGTCACACCTGGTGGTATCCCTTCCTCGCAGAGCACCAGGTCGATGTGCTGCTCAGCGAGCGCCGCGGTGAAGCCAGTGGGCGAATCGGCCCATGTGCACTCGAAATCGACCCCGGCGGCGTGCAGGGCGTTGAGCACCGGGGTGAGGTCGTCCCGCGAGCGGGCAAAGACGAGGAATTGCAGGGTCACACGCTCCTGACTCACCAGCGAACCTGCATGAAGCGTATCGTGAAACGCCCGCCGGGGATCATCAGGGAAACCCCTTAGGAGCAATTGTTACCGCCCGTCAACTCGCGATCGAAGCCGCGACTTGCCCGCCGACGCTACGCCCCGGCTGGCCAATTCCCGCCCTCGCGACCGGGATGCCGGAGTGTGGCATGGTTCACACAGGTTTCCGAACCGCGTTCGGCCGCGCGCTAGACTGTTTGGCAATCTTCGCCGGAGACGCCCGATGGCCGCGTTTAACCCCGCCGATCCCGCCTTCCTCGAGAACCCGTTCCCGTTCTACGAGGTGGGCCAGAAGATGAGCCCGCTCTACTTCGACACCCCGGACGGCGGCGGCATCTGGTCGGCGTTCCGCTACGAAGAGTGCGTGAGCATCCTCCGCGACCACCAGTCCTGGTCGTCGTACTCGCCGCCTCCGCCGGACATGACGGACGTGCCCGAACCGAGCATGCTCGGCGCCGACCCGCCGCGGCATACGCGCCTCCGCGGCCTCGTCTCGCAGGCGTTCACCCCGCGGATGATCGAACAGCTCGAGCCGCGGATCTACGAAGTCGCCAACCAGCTCATCGATGCGATCGCCGATAAGCGCGAGGCCGACATCGTGGACGCGCTCACCTACCCGCTGCCCGTCATCATGATCGCCGAAATCCTCGGCATCCCGACGGAGGACCGGGCGGATTTCCGGCGCTGGTCCGACGAGATCGTCGCCACGCTGGGGACCGGGCTCAACGGCGAAGATGCGCCGCTTTCGGAGCAGACGCAGCGGGAAATCCGCGACTACTTCACGAAGATGGTGGAGGAACGCCGCGCAAAGCCGCGCAACGACCTCATCAGCGGGCTGGTGGCGGCGGAGCTCGAGGGTTCGAAGCTGAACTTCGAAGAGCTGATGCAGATGCTCATCCTGCTGCTCGTCGCCGGGAACGAAACGACGACGAATCTCATCGGCAACGCCATCCAGGAGTTCATCGCCCACCCGGACCAGCTGCGGCGCGTGCTCGACAACCGGGCCATCCTGCCGAGCGCGATCGAAGAGGTGCTGCGCTATTCGTCGCCCGTACAGGCGACCGTCCGGCGGGCCACCCGCGACCTCGAAATCGGCGGCAAGACCATCAAGAAGGACCAGCAGACGCTGGTCTGGCTGGCGTCGGCGAACCGTGACGAGGCGGTGTTCTGCGAGCCCACAAGGTTCGATGTGACCCGCACGCCGAACCGCCACCTGAGCTTCGGGCTGGGCATCCACTTCTGCCTCGGCGCGCCGCTCGCGCGGATGGAGGCGCGCGTCGCGCTCGATGTGTTCCTGAAGCGCATCAGGAATTTCGAACGGGTGGATTCGAACCCGCTGCCGCGCGTGCCCACATTCATCATGCGGGGCGTGCGCGAACTGCCCATCCGCTACGAGGTCGTCGCCTAGGACCGGCCGCCACGCGATTGCGACGAAGCGCGGGCCCGCGTAGCGCCGCGCCCGGCCGGAACCCGGTAGGCTGGAGCTATGCCCTGGTATGGCTGGCTGATTCTCGGTGTGGGCGTGGTCATCGCGCTCAGCGCCATCGCCTTCCGCCTGCTGCGCGCGAGCCGGCGCGGACGGCGGTTCATGGCCCTCTCCATGCGCGGCAAGCTCGACTTCGGCCGCGCCCTGCTCGAGGACCCGGAAGTGCCGATCGCCGCCCGCATCGCACTCATCCTCCTCGTGGGCTACCTGGCCCTGCCGCTGGACCTCATCCCCGACTTCATCCCGGTGATCGGCCAGCTCGACGACGGGCTCGTGGTCGTGGTCGCCGTCGGCCTGCTGATGATCGCGGTCCCCCGCGAGCAGTTCGACCGTGCGCTTCGCCTCGCCGAGGAGAGCCAGGAAGCCCGGCGGCTCGCACGCGCCCGGCCCGTCGGCTGAGCCCTCGACTGCCGATCGCCGAAAAACGTTCGCCCTTGAGTTTCCGGTGCGATCTACACTCAGATATGCGGCTGGGACTGGTCGCGGATACGCACGGGTACCTGGGAACCGACGTGCTCCACGCCCTGGAGGGCTGCGATGCCATCTTGCACGCCGGCGATGTAGGCCCTGGCGTGCTCGAAGCGCTGCGCGAAATCGGCCCGCTCGTCGCCGTTCGCGGGAACAACGACACCACCGGCGAAGCCGCCGGACTTCCCGAAATCGCCTACCTCGATTCGCCGGCGGGCCGCATCGCGGTTGTGCACCGGCTTGCCGACGCGCCACGCGGCGAATGGGACATCCTCGTGTTCGGCCACTGCCATCGCCGCCACGACGACCGCGAAGGCGGCCGCCACTTCGTGAACCCCGGGGCCGCCGGCCGCCGCGGCTTCCACCGCGAGCGCTCGGTCGCCCTGCTCGATGCACGGCCCGGCGCCTCGACCGTGACTTTCGTCGACCTTGGTCCCCGGAGCGCCGCCCGATGATGCGCCGCACGAAGATCGTCTGCACGCTCGGACCCGCCTCGCTTCGCCGCGAGACGCTGGTCGCGATGCTCCGGGCGGGCATGGACGTCGCCCGGCTGAACACGAGCCACGGCACCATCGACCAGCACCTGGAAGCCGTGAAACTCGTGCGGCAGGTCGCCGCCGAGGAGCGGCGGCCGGTCGCCGTCCTGATGGACCTCGGCGGGCCGAAGCTGCGCACGGGCATGATGGCGAACGGAATCGCCGTCGACCTCGCCGTCGGCGATGCGATCCGCCTCACGCCGAAGCCGGTCGAGGGCACGAAGGAGCTCATCCACGTCGAGTGCCCCGGCCTCACGGAGGACGTCCGGGCGGGCGACCGCGTGCTCATCGACGACGGCAAGATCGAGCTCGAAGTGACCCACGTCGACGCGGGTGGGCTCGATACGCGCGTACTCGTCGGCGGGGTGCTCGGCTCGCGCAAGGGCGTGAGCTTCCCGCACAGCACCCTTACCGCACCGGCGGTCACCGGCCGCGACGAGGAGTACCTGCGCGCCGGCATCGAAGCGGGCGTCGACTTCTTCGCGCTGAGCTTCGTGCGCGACGCGAACGACATCGAACGGGCGCGGTCGATCATGGCGGAGCAAAACGCCGACATCCCGATCATCGCGAAGATCGAACGGCGGCAGGCGGTCGAGAACCTCGAAGCTATCGTCGCCGAAGCGGACGGCGTGATGGTCGCGCGAGGCGACCTGGGCGTGGAGCTCCCGCCGGAAGATGTGCCGGTGCTCCAGCGAAAGATTATCCAGGCGGCCGCCACGAAGATGATCCCGGTCATCACGGCGACCCAGATGCTGGAGTCGATGATCGACTCGCCCCGGCCCACGCGGGCGGAGAGCTCCGACGTCGCCAACGCCGTCTGGGACCTCTCCGATGCGCTCATGCTCAGCGGCGAAACGGCCGCGGGCCGCTACCCGGTCGAATCCGTGGCGATGATGGACCGCATCATCCGCAAGGCGGAAAGCGCGATGCCGCCCGACGGCGACCGGCTCGTGCGCGCGGAAAACGACGACCACAGCTACGTCGTGGCGCTCGCCGCCCGGCGCATCGTCGAGTCCGACGAGAACATGACCGGCATCGTCTGCTTCACGCGGAGCGGCTACACGGCCTTCCTGATGAGCAAAGTGCACGCCAACGCCCCGGTCTACGCGATGACCCCGCACGAGGGCGTCTGGCGGCGGCTCTCGCTGGCCCGCGGCGTTGTGCCCGTGCTCGCACCGCTGGTCGAATCGTCGGAGCAGATGTTGCACACCGTCGACAAGCTCATGGTCGAAGAGCAGCATCTCAAGAGCGGCGAAGAGGTGGTGGTGGTCGCGAGCCTGCCCGTGCAGGCGAAGGGCACCACGAATTTCCTCAAGCTCCACCGGCTCGGGGAATCGAGCGCCTATTGACGTGGCTGCCACCGTTCGTCCACCGCTTGGCCACCGCGAGCCGTAACGGATCGGTGGTGACGCGGGTAGTGGTGAGTGAAGGCGGACACCATGGCCCCGGACTAGCCGGGGAGGTCAGAGGAGCCCACTGGTCACGCGGCGCGAGCCGCAGTTGCAGCAACTCCGGGTGAGGCCGGAGTGGGATTGCCCGAAGAGGCCGGCACGCGCGCAGAGTGCGCTCCGGCCTCTCCCCCTTTTTGGGCGGTGCAACCTTGGCCGTTGCCGCTACGTCTGTAGCCTTTGGAGAGCACCGCCCAGGGGCCGCCCCATGACATCCACCGTCTCCGTGCCGCTGCGCGCCGCATGAACTGGGTCACCATCCTGCTCGCTGCGGTCATCGCCATGAGCACCTGGCGCGCCTACGTCAACGGGTTTGTGCGCGAACTCGTGTCCCTTTCGGCCGTGATCCTCGCCGTGCCCATTGCGGGCATCTTCTACGACGACATGTTCCCGAAGGTGCAACCGATCGTCGATAGCCGCCCGCTCGCCAACCTCGTGTCGTTCCTCGCCATCCTCGGCGGCGTGATCGTCGCGGGGCAGGTGGGGGCGCACGTGCTCAAGCAGACCGTCGCGATACTGAACCTCGGCGCCGCGGATAAGCTCGCCGGGGCAGCCTTCGGGCTCGTGAAAGCGGTCATCCTCTGCCAGGCGCTCCTTCTCGCGTTCGTGGTGTTTCCGAAGCCCGACCTGCGCGACGACATCGACGCTTCGCCGCTCGCCACAGCGCTGCTCGATACGGCGCCGCCCCTGTTGTCGATCCTCCCGGCGCGCTTCGACGAAGGGCTCGACCTCTTCCTCGACGGCGCCCAGGCGATCGACGAGGCGCTGCCGGGCGGGTCGCCGACACCGGCCGCCACTCCGGCGGGGTAGCGGGTGTTGGTATCGCCGGCGCCCCCGGATTGCCTCCCGGGCGACTCTTTGTCACATTCGTCCGACGGGATGCCGCCCATACCTCGCCGCCGCTGGCACGCAGGGACCACAGGCGCCTGATTCCCCTCCCGGAGAACCACGTGGATAAAACGATGCGCCTCGCGCTCTCCCTGCCGCTCGCGGCCCTTGCCGTTTCGGGCGCGCTCTTCGCCGCGTGCGGCGGGGGCGGCGGCGACGACGATCGCGACCCGGAATCGGCCCGGGCATGGGTTGAGGACGTCTGCAGGATCGCGAAGGAACACCCGCCCGAAGATCGAGGAGCAACAGGCCCGCCTGGAGGACATCGACTTCGAAGGGGGCGACCCCGCCGATGTGCGCGACGAGCTTCTCGGCGTGCTGAACGACGTCCGCGACGAACGCGAGGACATCATCGCCTCGTTCCAGGACCTCGGGAGCCCCGGCATCGAGAACGGCGGCGCGGTGAAGGACGCCTTCAACGACAACTTCGAAGAGAACCAGGCCGCGCTCGATGACCTGATCGACGCGGTCGAGGGGCTCGACCCGAAATCCGGCGACTTCCAGCAGGACCTGGTCAACGCGCTGACCGGGCTCGACAACGGCAAAAGCCTGCGCGACTACCTGGAGGATGCCGCCGCCGACAACGGCGCGGTGAACGACATCATCGCGGCCATCGATGCGGACCCCGACTGCGCGGACATCCTCTTCGAGGACGACCCGGCGGGCGCGGAAACGCCGGCCGCCACCGCCACCAGGCAGGCAGGCACGACGCCGCAGACGAACAGCGACAACGAGCAGTGGGTCAGCGGATTCTGCTCCGCGTTCGGCAGCTACATGACGGACCTGACCGCGCTCGGCGAGGACATGCAGTCGGCGAACATCGCGAACATCGACGAGGCAAAGCAAGCCATTGTGGGGGTGTTCGAAGACGCCCGCGACCGCTCGGAAGACCTCCAGGGCGACCTCGAAGCGCTCGGCGCCCCGCACATCGCCGACGGGGAGAAGTTCCAGGAGCTGATGGAGAGCGCCGCCGGCGAGCTCGTGAGCATTTTCGACGGCGCCGTCACCGACGCCCGGGCCCTCCCGACGGACGACGTGAACGCCTTCGTGGCCGATGTCGATGACCTCACCACGCGGTTCCGGGAGGCGTTCGACGAGCTCGGCACAACCTTCGACCAGGCCACGCAGTACGACATCAGCGAGCTCAATCGCCTCTTCGCCGAGGTCCCGGAGTGCGCTGACCTGGGCTAACAAGCGGGAGCTACTTCTTCTTCCGCTTCCCCTTCTTCGCCCGTTTCTTCAGGCGGTCGACCTGGTACTCGAGCTCGGCGATAGCGTCGTCGAGGTCGACGGCGGCGGCTTCGGCCTCGCCGTCATCCTCGTCTTCGCCATCCGCGGCGAGCGACTCGAGCAGCGTCTCGATGCGCCGGAGCCGTTCGTCGAGGCCGTCGATGCGCTCGCGCAGGGCAGCCAGCCCGTCCGCTTGGGCGCCCGCGGGCGAGGGCCCGATCGGGGCCTCGCCGAACTCGGTTTCGTCGCCCGGCTCGTTATCCGGTTTCCGGGGTTCGCCGTTGGCCGAGGCGCCAGGATGCTGGGGGGCCGAGCGCGGCTCGCCCGGCGACGTCCATGCGGCCCCGAACGAGCGCGCAAACGACGGGTTTTTGGAGCTGCTTTCGAAGGCGCGCCGGAAGCTGACGAGGTAGTCGTCGCTGAACTTCTTCCAGGCGTTCAAGAGGTCGTCGAGGGGGTTCGGTTCGGACATTCCGGTGCCCTCCGGCGTGATGGTTGCCCCATGCTAGCCGAGATTTCGTACAATCCGCGGCCAACAAGCCTTTCGAGGTGCGGCAATGCCATACGCCGGGGTCAACGGCGCTTCGCTCTTCTACACCGATGCCGGCGAGGGCGCGACCGTGCTGCTCATCCACGGGTGGACGTGCGACGGGACCGACTGGAGCTGGCAGGTGCCGGCGCTGGCCGAGAGCTACCGCGTCATCGTCCCCGACCTCCGTGGGCACGGCCGCTCGTCGATCCCGGAGGACGGGTACACGGTCCCGCGCTTCGCCGATGACCTCGCGGAGCTGCTCACCGCGCTCAAAGCGACGCCGGCGGTGGTCGCCGGCCATTCGCTGGGCGGCGCGATCGCCGTGGCGCTCGGCACACGGCACCCGGAGGCCGTACGGGCGGTCGTCAGCGTCGATGCCGCCTACGGCTACGACCCGGCGCTCGAACCGCGGGTCGCGGAGCTGGTGGCCGGCGTCGCGAGCCCCGAGGGCCTCGAAGTGGCGCGGCAGTTCTTCCTGAGCAGCTTCTATCCGCCATCCTCGCCGCCGAACCTGCGCGTATGGCACAGCCGGCGGCTGCTCGGGAACAGCCCCCATGTGGTGGCGAAGACGTTCGCGGGCCTCACCGGCGGGCCTGGCTCGTTCTTCTACCGCCCGGCCGCCGAGGCGGCGCTTGCGCAGCTCAGCGTGCCGCTGCTCGCCTTCCGCGGCGGCGAAACCGCGATCGCGACATCGGAGTGGGAGCGCGCCTGTGCGAAGCACCCGGCGTCGAAGGCGATCGGCTGGCCCGAAAACGGCCATTTCCTCCACCAGGAACGGCCGGCCGACTTCAACGCGGAACTCTGCAGCTGGCTCGCGGCGCTCCCGGCGTAGGTGTTTGCCCCGCTCGCGCCTTGGCGCCCGAGGCCGTAGCTTGACCCCATGACCGCCCCGACCGGAACGCCGTCGCTCGCCGGCCCGCTTCCCCTGCCGGAACGGCCGCTCGTCTCCATCGTCATCCCCTGCCTGAACGAAGAAGACTACATAACGGACCTCCTCGACTCCCTCGCCGCCCAGGACTACGGGCCCGACGGCATCGAAGTCATCGTCGCGGACGGTGGCAGCACCGACCGCACGCGCGACCTTGTCCGGGAGTACCGGTCGCCGTTCCGCCGCCTCGAACTGGTCGACAACCCGAAGCGCATTACCGTCGGCGGGTTGAACGCGGGCATGGACGCGGCCACCGGCGATTGCTGGGTCATCATCGGGGCCCACAGCGTCGTCCGCTCCGACTTCGTCCGGGCCTCGGTCGAAGCGCTGCACCGCACGGGCGCCGCGTGCGTCGGCGGGCCGATCGAGACGGTCGGCCAGGGGACGATGGGCAAGGCGATCGCCGCGGCGATGTCGTCGCCCTTCGGCGTTGGCAATGCCCGCTTCCGCTACGCCGATACCGAAGGGGAGGTCGATACGGTCCCCTTCGGCTGCTACCACCGCCGGGTGTGGGAGGTGGTCGGCCGCTTCGACGAATCGGTCGATGGCGCCGACGAGGACAGCTACAACGCGCGCCTCATCGAGGCGGGTGGACGCATCGTGCTGGTGCCGTCGATCCGCAGCACGTACTACCCGCGCCGCACCCTCAAGGCGCTGGCGAAGCAGTACTGGGAGTACGGCGCGGCCAAGGGCACGCTGCTTGCCCGCGGGCGGCCGCTGCAGCCGCGGCACTTCGCGCCCGCGGCGATGGTCGCCGGCGGACCGCTGCTCGCGCTGCTCGGGCGGTTCTCGAGGACGGCCCGCTGGCTCCTCCGGCTGCTGGCGGTGGTCTATCTCGCCGGTGGCTTGTTTACCGCGCGCCAGGCCGCCCGGAAGCACGGCGCAAACGCGCTGCTCACCTTCGCCGCGATGGCCACGATGCACGTCACGTACGGCGCCGGGTTCATCGCCGGGGCGCTCCGCGAGAAGAGGCGGGAGGGCGGCGGCTAGCGGGCCGGTCGTTCGCGCGCGAGCGCCCGCCGCACTTCACCGTTTCGAGCACCTCCGGCATGCTGTGCTCCCGTGGACGAACGGCCGCTGGTGCACATCTACTGCGACGGTGCGTGCTCGCCGAACCCCGGCTGGGGTGGCTGGGGCGCCGTCCTCATCGCGCCCGAACACGGCGGATACCGGCGTGAGCTCTCCGGCGCGGAGCCGAACACCACGAACAACCGGATGGAGCTGACCGGCGCCCTCATGGCCCTGCGCGCGCTCAAGCGGCCGAGCCGCGTCGTCGTCCACACCGACTCGCTCTACCTGAAGAACGCCTTCGAAAAGCGCTGGTTGCACTCGTGGCAGCGCAACGGCTGGGTGACCTCGTCGAAGACGGCCGTGCTCAACCAGGACCTCTGGCAGGAGCTGCTGGCGCTCACGGCCATGCATGAAGTCACGTGGACCTGGGTGCCGGGGCACTCCACCGACGCCGAGAACAACCGCTGCGACGAACTGGCCGTGGCCGCGCGGCTGGAGCTCGCGCGCCAGGCCGGCTCCATCTGAGGTGGACCAGCGAGGCCGCCGCTAGTCCTGGAAGCGCTGCTGGCCCTTGCGGATCATTTCGAGGATGAACGGCGGGACACCGCGCTTGAACGGCGCGAACGCTTCCCGCCCGCGCTGAACGCGGTCCTGCATGTCGCGCGTCACGTCCGGGTAGGTCTCCGCCACGCTGTAGCTTTCGGGTTCGGCGCGCGACATATCGTAGAGCTGCGGGTAGCCCCGGCGTTCGAAGTCCAGCGTCAGGCCGCGGTAGTAGCTGTGGGTGATGTACTTCCAGCGCTGGGTGCGAATCCCGACGATGTCCTCGTTGTTGAACAGCAGGAGTTCGTCGTGGGGCGTGGGCGCGCCGGCTGTGAGCACAGCGCTGATGTCGCGGCCATCGAGCTCGACACCGGCGGGCGGTTCGATGCCGGCAAGGCTGCAGAAAGTGGGCAGGCAGTCGAGGCCGGAGATGATCGCGCCGGTCGTTGCGCCGGCAGGAATGCGGCCCAGCGCCCACGCGATG
>JBLNCO010000060.1:0-2986 GCA_050260715.1 Hyphomicrobiales bacterium
ACCCGGTCCCCAATCACCGGCTCGCCCGGGAGTCGGGCGCGAAGCGTTCATCGACAACATCACCGGCGAGGATACTCGTCCGTGAACAACTATTCCCACAATCCGTCATAAACCCCTGCTAGGATCCCCGGCGAGCGAGACCCGAGGAGGCCAGAGATGCCTGGTATTGAGTCCCGAGATTTCAGCTCCCCCGATGAAACACGCAACCCGCCGAAAACCTCCATCGAGCTGGTGAAACTGGCCGGCGGTCAGATCGGCCGGTACACCTTCCAGCCCGGCTGGAAATGGTCCGAGTGCATCAAGCCGGTCGCGAACACCGACAGCTGCCAGGTCGAGCACATCGGCTACATGCTCTCCGGGGCGCTGCACATCGTGCACGACGATGGCTCGAGCCAGGAAATCGTCGCGGGCGAGGTATACCGCATCGCACCGGGCCACGACGGCTGGAATTCCGGGGCCGACCCGGCGGTCGTCGTCGAGTTCCAGGGAGCCGCGAACTTCGCCAAAAGCTGAAGTGCGGACAGCGGCACTGCGAGGACGGTTCGCGCAGCTTGTTCGCGAACCTCAGTAGACGTCGAACAGGTTGAACCGCGGCCCGTCCTTGCAGCAGAGCCGCACCCCGTGCCTGGTGAAGATGGCGCATCCGTAGCACATCCCCCAGCCGCACGGCATGTTCTCTTCCATCAGGATCTCCGGGCGCTGCCGGCGGCCGTTCTGCCGCAGCGCGTCTGCCAGCGACTGGAACATCGGGGCCGGGCCGCAGGCATAGATCTTGCTGGCCCACTCCTGGTACTTCCCCAGGTGCCCGGTCACGAAGCCCTTTGGCCCCGCCGAGCCGTCTTCGGTGACCACGAGGTACTCGACCTCCTTCGGCCACTCGCCTGGCGCGAGCAGCTGCGCGGCCGTGCGCGCACCCATCATCGCCACCACGTGGTGCCCCGCCGCCACCGCCCGCTCGGCCGTATCGACCAGCGGCGCGATGCCAACGCCGCCGCCAATCAGCAGCAGGTTCCCGCGGTCGTCCGGCAGGCGGAATCCCCGCCCGAGCGGGCCGTACATCCGCACCCGATCGCCCCGCTGGCGTTCCGAAAGCCACCGCGTGCCCTTGCCCACCACCGCGTAGAGCAGCGCGAACCGGTCGCCGTCGAGGCGGTAGTAGCTGAACGCCCGGGCGAACATCGGATCGAGCCCTTCGGTGCTGCAATGCACCATCACGAACTGCCCGGGCTCCACGCCGCGTGTCAGTTCAGGTGCATGGAACCAGGTGATGTACGCGCCGTCCCATGCCCGCTCGGTCGAGAGCACCGTGGCCGTCGTGATGTTCATCCGCCCAGGTACTCCCGCAGCGTGGCCACATCGAATTCGGCGTTGTGCGTGAGCGCCTCGATAGCCACCCGCGCCGTATCGAGCGACGTGAAGCACGGGATGCGCTTCTCCGCCGCCGCCCGCCGGATGTGGAACCCGTCCCGCAACGATCCCGTGAAGCGGCCTTCCGGACTGTTGATGACGCACTGCACGGTCCCGTCGTTGATGACGTCCACCACGTTGGGGTGGGCGCCGGTGAGCACCTTGGTCACCCGTGTCACGGGCAGCCCGAGCGCGCCGATCATGGCGCTCGTGCCTTCGGTCGCGTACATCCGGTACCCCGCGGCCGCGAGCTGCTTGATCAGCGGCAATGCCTCCGTCTTCGTCTGGTCGCTCAGGCTCAACAGCACCGCCGCGTTCGGCTTCAGCGCCATATCCGACGACACGAGCGCCTTCGCCAGCGCCCCTTCGAACGTCCGGTCGATGCCCATCACTTCGCCCGTGCTCTTCATCTCGGGCCCGAGGAACGTGTCCACGCCCACCAGCTTCGACATCGAGAAGACCGGCGCCTTGATGCCGACCAGGTCGCGGTCGGGCCACAGCCCGCCCTCGTACCCGTTCTCCGCGAGCGACTTCCCGAGCATCGCGTCGACCGCCAGCCTGACCATCGGCACGCCGGTCACTTTCGAAAGGAACGGCACGGTGCGGCTCGCCCGCGGGTTCACTTCGAGCACGAACACCCGCGGCTCCTCGCCCGGCTCACGCGGCAGCACGACGTACTGGATGTTCGTGAGGCCGATAGCTTCGAGCCCGAGCACGATGCGCTCGGTGTAGTCGCGCAGGACCTCGCGCTCTTCTGCGTCGATATGCCGCGGGGGGTAGACGGCCATCGAATCGCCGGAGTGCACGCCCGCCCGTTCGATGTGCTCCATAATCCCCGGGATCAGCACGCGCTGGCCGTCGCAAATCGCGTCGACCTCCACCTCGCGGCCTTCGAGGAACTTGTCGATGAGCACCGGCTTGCCCTGCGCCGCCTCGAATGCCTGCGCTGCGAACTGCGCGAGCTCGGCCGGGTTCTGAACGACCTCCATCGCCCGCCCGCCGAGCACGAACGACGGCCGCACCAGCACCGGGTAGCCGATCGCCTGCGCGGTCTTCAGCGCCTCCTCGAGCGTGAGCACGGCCGCGCCCGGGGGCTGGGGAATCCCCAGGTCCTGCAGGAACCGCTCGAACAGCCGCCGGTCTTCCGCGGTGTCGATCGTGTCCGCGCTCGACCCGATGATCGGCAGTCCCGCCCGCCGCAGCGGGTCCGCGAGGTTGATCGCCGTTTGCCCGCCGAACTGCACGATACTGGCGGGCGGCTCCGGTTCGTCGCCCTGCTCGTTCTCGATGATGTCCCGTACCGACTCTTCGTCCAGAGGTTCGAAGTAAAGCCGGTCGCTCGTGTCGAAGTCCGTCGACACCGTTTCCGGGTTCGAGTTCACCATGATCGCGCGCAGCCCCGCCTTCTGCAGTGCCCACGCGGCGTGGACGCTCGCGTAGTCAAACTCGATCCCCTGCCCGATGCGGATCGGCCCGCTGCCAATCACCACGGCGGCCGGCCCGGGGTCCGGTTCGGCCTCGTTCTCGGTCTCGTAGGTGCTGTAGAAGTACGGCGTGGCGGCGTCGAACTCGGCCGCGC
>JBLNCO010000061.1:0-5205 GCA_050260715.1 Hyphomicrobiales bacterium
GACCAGCCGCCGGTCGAGCTCACTCAGTGTCTGCGGAGAACTCATCGGCCGGACTCTCCGTGCCGATACGACGCAGCGCGCACCACCAGGATCTCCTTCGCGGCCAGCCAACGCCGCAGCCTGGCGTTGCTGCCCACGGGGACCAGTATCTTCCGTAACGGCCGTCGGTGGCACGGTGGCCCACCATGTGAAGGCCGATTCCCGCGCCGCAGAACGTCCAGTGCCCAAGGGCACCGGTCCGGTGGCCGAAGGGGGTTATGTGAGCCAGGTCGCACACCTCCGCGGAGCCCTGTGACCTTTTTCATGGAGTGCCCCCGACCTCCTGCCGATAGTGAAACGCGGCAAAGGAGGCCACCAAATGAACATCTTCGATCCTGAAGGCTCCCGCCGGATGGGCCTCGAGATGCGCTACCGCCGGTTCCACGAAGCGGAACGGATGGGCCTCGCGCAGGAACGGGACTCGTCCACCTTTCCTATCGACATGCCAACCGACCTCGGCCGCGGTATCCGCTGGCGCAGCTTCTTCCGATTCCACGCGCTCACGCACCGGCACCTCGAAGGGCCGGCGTACCGCTAACCTCCTCCCCGTTGACTGGCAGGTGAGCCCGGTGCACAGCCGGGCTCATCGCATTTCGCTCGCCCCGCGCTGCCGTAGAATTCGCCCGATGGACCTCAAGGCGCTCATCCGCGACGTTCCCGACTTCCCCGTGCCGGGCATCCTCTTCCGCGACATCACGCCGCTGCTCGGCAACGCCGCCGCGTTCAGCGAAGTGCTCGATATCCTCGCCGCTGAAGCGAAGCGCGCCGAGCCCGGCGCGATCATCGGCATCGAATCGCGCGGGTTCCTCTTCGGCGGCCCGCTCGCCGACCGACTCGGCCTCCCGTTCGTGCCCGTTCGCAAGCCCGGCAAGCTCCCCGCCGCCCGCATGAGCGTCGAATACTCCCTCGAATACGGCCAGAACCAGCTCGACATCCACGAAGACGCCCTCGCGCCCGGCGCCCGCGCGTACATCGTCGATGACCTGCTGGCCACCGGCGGGACCGCGCTCGCCTCGGCCAAGCTCGTGGAGATGATCGGCGGCGTTGTCGCGGGCTTCGGGTTCGTCATCGAACTTGCCCCGCTCGGCGGCCGCGAAAAGCTCGCCCGCTACCCGGTGCACTCCCTCATTCGCTACGACTGACCCGCTGCGCGCGGCAGCCCATCCCACCCGATTTCCGCCGGCAGCATCTCCCACGACTCCACGCCATCCTCCCCCAGCGTGACCGAAAGGATGCCCGTTTCGTTCGCCGCGCCTTCGAAGCCATCGAACACGAAGTTCCCGAGGCTGTATGCGATCAGTCCGCCGCCGTACTCCTCGACCTCCTGCAGTACGTGCGGGTGCGAGCCGATGACCAGCGTCGCGCCCGCGTCGATGGCCGCGTGGCCCATGCTTCGTTGTGCTGCGGTCACCGTCTGCGACCCCTCGATGCCCCAGTGGAACAGCACGACTACGAAATCGGCATATTCCGCGGCGCGCGAAACCGCCTCCGTGACCGCATCCGGGTCGAGCCACGCGATGCCCGGTGCATCCGGCCCGGCCGCCCACGACCGGACGTCGTACCCGCCGGACTCGGGCGGCACGTCGGCGAACGCCAGGAACGCCACGCGGTACCCATTCCGTTCGACGATCACCGGCGCCGCAGCCTCGGCGGCATCGCGCCCGGCACCGGCCACGCCCACTCCCGCATCGGCCAGCGCGTCCAGGCTGTCGAGCAGCGCGGTTCCCCCAAAATCCATGCTGTGGTTGTTCGCCATCGCCACCACGTCGAACCCCGCGTCCGCGAGGCCCCGCGCAGCCAGGGGTGGCGCCTCGAAGGTGTATCCCTTCGGGGCCGGCGTGCCCCGCTCGCTCAGCGCGCACTCCAGGTTCCCGACCGTGATGTCCCCATCGGCCAGCAGTGCCTGCACGCCTGCGAAGGGTCCCGCCGGGTCCGCTTCCGTGACATGGGCGGCGACGCTCCGGGCGAGCATCACGTCGCCTACGGCTCGCAGTGTCACCGTTCGTGGCCCGCTGGCGGTGGGTGTCGCGCTCGGCGTTGCCGCCGGGGCCGTCGTCGCGACAGTTGCTGTCGGGGGCACGACCTCCACGCGCGCTCTCGGGCGCACTCCGCCGCACGCCGAAAACACCACGATCGCGATGACGGCCAGCCACCCGGCCATTCCGCTCGGCAATAGGCCGCGTTGTGCCATTTCTTAACAGTAGAGCGCTGCAAGCTCCCGGGCGACTCGCCGCCCATGACGCCTGGTGGTGCCTGCGCACGGGCCCGCCGCTGGTTCCCCTCCCTCGTCCTTCCATGAAGAAAGAGAGCGAGCCGTTACAAAGTCGTATACGAATGATCCTCTTCACCGTTCCCGCGTTAACTCGCGCGTTAGCATTGATGCATGAACACGGCAACGAAACCGGAACTCGCCCTGGTCACGGGTCTCTACCGGACTACGAACGCGATCGTCCGAGAACTCGATCAGCGCCTGGGCCGCGATCACAACGTGACGTTCATCCAGGCCGTGACGCTCCTCGCGGTGGACTCGTTCGATCGTCCACAGCCCCACCTGGTCGCCGACTACCTCTCCCAGCAGTCGCAGACCGTTACAGGTGTGCTCGATCGCCTCGAACGTGCTGGCCACATAACGCGCCGTCGTGACCTGAACGATCGGCGTGCAGTGCGTCTCGAACTGACCGAGTCTGGTCAGGAGCTCGTGCGTGGCATCAAATCGACCCTCCAGCGCCACGTCAACGATGTGGTCGCCGGCGTCGACCCCGACACCCGCGCCCGCCTGAGTGAGGACCTCGAGACCCTCGAACGTTCGCTGCGAGCCGCGTCCAACCGCTAATTCCGTCGCGCTTCGCTACACTCAGCGGGTGCCCGACGTAATCCCACTGCGCCTTCTTCCCGGCGAGATCGAGCTCCTCGACCAGACGCTCCTCCCACACGAGGAACGCTACATCCCGGTCCGCGACGTGCCGACGCTCTGCGAGGCGATCCGCTCGCTGCGCGTGCGCGGAGCGCCGCTGCTGGGGCTTGCTGGCGCCGCAGGCCTCGCGATTGCCGCGCGCACCACCGGCCCCTCCGAGGCCGCCCTCCGCGCCGCAGCCGCCGAAATCGTCGCGACTCGCCCCACGGCCGTCGACCTCGCTGCCTGCACCCACGCAGCCCTCGGCGCCGCCCTTTCGCTCCCCGAATCCGAACGCGACGCCGCGCTCTGGGCCTTCGCCGCCAACCTCCGGGACCAGCGCCTCCGCGAGGACCGCGCTATCGGCGAATTCGGCGCCGCCCTCCTGGCGCCGGGCGATGCCGTGCTCACGCACTGCAACACCGGCGCGCTCGCCACCGGCGGGATGGGCACCGCGCTCGCCGTCATTCGCGTCGCGTTCGAGCAGGGGAAGCTGTCACGCTGCTTCGCCACCGAGACGCGCCCGCTCCTGCAGGGTGCCCGGCTCACCGCGTGGGAGCTCGCCCGGCTCGGTATCCCCGCCACGCTCCTCCCCGATACCGCCGCGGCCTCGCTCATCGCCTCCGGCCGGGTGCAGGCGGTCATCACCGGCGCAGACCGGATCGGCGCCAACGGCGACTCCGCGAACAAGGTCGGGACGTATGGCCTCGCCGCCGTCGCGGCCCGCCACGGCGTGCCGTTCTACATCGCCGCGCCGCGCACCACGATTGACCTCGCCTGTCCCGATGGTGCGCACATCCCCATCGAATTCCGCGCCGCCAGCGAAGTCGGCGGCTTCGGTGGCCAGCGCTGGGCCCCTGATGGCCTCGATGCCTACAATCCCGCCTTCGACGTCACCCCGGCCGAGCTCATCGCCGGTATCATCACCGACTGCGGCGCCGTCCGGCCGCCCTATCGTCAAGGTCTTTCGGCGATCATGCGCGGCGGGGAAACGACGTAACGAGTACACTGGTGGTCGAATCGGGCCGAGGGGGCAGCGGGTGGCGGACGCCATCGAACTTGCCGTGGTGGGTGGTTCGGGCTTCTACGAGATGCCCGGGCTCGACGATATCCACGAAATCAGCCTCGATACGCCCTTCGGTGCACCCAGCGACACCATCCGCGTTGGCACGCTCGAGGGTGTGCGCGTCGCCTTCCTCGCGCGCCACGGCCGCGCCCACACCATCCTCCCCTCCGAGCTCCCGCAACGCGCCAACTTCTGGGCGCTGAAGTCCCTCGGCGTCCGCCGTGTTCTCGCCGTGTCGGCGGTGGGCAGCCTCCGCGAGGACTTCGCTCCCGGCCACCTGGTCCTCCCCGACCAGCTCATCGACCGCACGCGTGGCCAGCGGCCCGCCACCTTCTTCGGCAACGGGGTCGTTGCCCACATCGGCTTCGCAGATCCCTTCTGTCCCGCCCTCCGCGACGTAACACTCGCGGCCGCCAGCGCCGCAGGCGCCATCGCGCACCCGTCCGGCTCCTACGTCGTCATCGAAGGGCCGGCCTTCGGCACCCGCGCCGAAAGCGAGCTCTATCGCTCCTGGGGCGCCAGCATCGTCGGCATGACCGCGCTCCCGGAGGCGAAGCTCGCCCGCGAAGCCGAGCTCTGCTACGCGCTCCTCGCCGCTGTCACCGACTACGACGCCTGGCACGCCGAACACGATGCCGTCGACGCCGCAACCGTCTTCGCCGTCCTCCGCAAGAACGTCGAGACCAGCCGCGAAGTCGTGCGCAACCTCGTCCGCTCCCTCCCCGGCATCGGCGCCTGCACCTGCGGCGCCGCCCTCGATGCCGCCCTCGTCACTCCCCCGGAAGCCATCTCACCCGAAAACCGCGAGCGCCTCGCGCCGATCCTCGCCCGCCGCCTGGGGGTGCCCGCATGACGCTCCTCGTCACCGGCTGGGTTGCGATCGACGACATCGAAACGCCGTTCGGCAGCGTCACGAATTCGCTCGGCGGTTCGGCGACGTGCGCGGCGCTCGCCGCCTCGCTCTTCACCGATGTCCGCCTGCTCGCCGCCGTCGGCGAAGACTTCCCCGATGACTTCCGCGAACGCCTCGCCCGCCCGCGCATCGACATCTCCGGCGTGGTCACCGTCCCGGGTTCGAAGACGAGCCGCTGGGGCGCCCGCTACCACTACGACATGAACACCCGCGACACCTGGCAGATCCGGCAGTAGAAGGCGTTCTCGAAGAAGAGCGGCTTGATGCCGATCTCCTCCCGGTTGAAGAAGCCGA
>JBLNCO010000062.1:0-5658 GCA_050260715.1 Hyphomicrobiales bacterium
GGAGGAAGTCGTCGCCGAAATCAAGAAGGCCGGCGGCGAGGCCATCGCCAACTACGACAGCGTGACGTCGTTCGAAGCGGGCGAGCGCATTGTGAAGCAGGCGCTCGATACCTGGGGCCGCCTCGACATCCTCGTGAACAACGCCGGCATCCTCCGCGACCGCATGGTCTTCAACATGTCGGAAGAGGAGTGGGACGCCGTCATTGCGGTCCACCTCAAGGGGCACTTCACGATCACCCGCCACGCCGCCATGGTCTTCCGCCAGCAGCGTAACGGCCGGATCGTCAACACGTCGTCCGAGTCGGGTCTCGGGAACATGGGCCAGGCGAACTACTCGGCGGCGAAGGAGGGCATCGTCGGCCTCACCCGAACGCTGGCGCTCGACCTCGGCAAGTACGGTGTGACCGCGAACGCCATCCGCCCGCGCGCAGGCACCCGCATGACCATGACGCCGGAGCTCCGGGCCGCCATGGAGAAGGCGCGGGCGACGCGCGGCGAGGGCGGCGGCGAATCGAGCGCCCAGAGCGCCATTTCGACCATAGAACAGCTGCGTCCCGAGCTCGTCGCGCCCCTGGTGGTCTATCTCTGCACCGACGCGGCGGCGAACGTGAACGGCCGCGACTTCATCGTCGGCGGCAACGAGATCAGCCTTGTGTCGCTGCCCGGCCGCGAGCGCACGATCTACCGCGAAGGCGGCTGGGACCTCGATTCGCTCGACAGGGTCTTCCCGGAGACGCTCGGGCAGGGGCTGCGCAACCCGATGCCCCCGCAGGCGCCCAAGGAGTAGCGCTTCCCCACTGGCACGCACGAAGGCCGGGCAGATTCGCCCGGCCTTCGTTTTCCCTCCCGGGAAAACTCGCCCGCGCGGTACCGATTTCTTTCTCGACGCTTTGTACCTATTCAGCGGCCCCCCTAGCCTCGCTGTGACCCTGAGACGATTCTGTAATCGCAGGGAGGCGGGGGTATGCGAAAACTGGTACGCGGGCGCGGGCAGCAACAGCTCGCTGCGTTTCTCATGGGGCTCATCCTCGCGCTGCTCATGGGCGCCGGCATCACCCGCGCCGATGGCCCCGAAGAGCGTCCGCAAACGCCGCTCCGCGCGAACTGGGTCGGCTTCGACATCTCCTGGCCGCAGTGCCACGAGCGCGCCTTCCCGCCGGGCCAGGTCGCCTTCGGCATCGTCGGTGTGACCGGCGGCAAGCCCTACACGGTCAACCCCTGCCTGCGCGACCAGTACCGCTGGGCCAAGACCGGCGCATACCCGGCCGAGGTCTACATCAACCTCGACTACTGGAAGCGCCTCACGTTCCGCCACTTCTTCGGCCCTGCCGGCCTCTGCTCATTCGATGACGTGCTCTGCCAGTCGTACAACTACGGCTGGAATGCCGCGAAAGAAGCCGTCGCCTTCGGCAGGGAGAATGGCGTCGATGCGAAGCGCTGGTGGCTCGACGTCGAGACCATGAACCACTGGTCCAAAGACACCTCCGCCAACGCTCGCATCGTGCGCGCCGCCATCGATTACCTGGAGTCCCAGGGCCTGGAGACGGGCATCTACTCGACGCCCTACCAGTGGGGCGTCATCGCGGGCGACTTCGCGCCCGGGGTGCCCGTCTGGACCGCCGGCGCGACGAGCCTCGCGGGAGCCATGCAGCGCTGCACCGACCCCCGTTACGCCTTCGCCGGCGGCAGGGTCGAGCTCGTGCAGTACGTCGAGGAGTTCGACACCAATTACGCCTGCCCCTGAGCCCGCCGGGCGAGTCCGTCCCGAGAGGTGGCGAAGAGCCCGCGGTCACGCACCACGCTCATCGCGCGAAGCCCGAGGCCGGCGAGCAGCGCTGCCGTCCCGGAGAGCCATGTCGAGGGGCGTGACCAGCGTGACGCTCACCGCGATCACTCATCCCGAGCGCGAGCAGCGCTGCGGCCTGCGCGACGAATCGCGCATTGCTCACACGGCGTCCCCGTAGTCGCCGGCGAGGTCGCGCTTGCCCTGCTGGCTGGCGGCCGCGGCGTGGTTGAGGATGTTCCGCGACATCGACGACACCTCCAGCTTCGACCGCGCGCCATAGATGTCGGCGCGGAGATCATGCGCCGCCTTCGAGCCCGGTTCCGCCAGGACCGCGAATTCGACCAGGTGGCACGCCAGCCGCAGGTTCCCTTCGCGCTGCAGTTCGGCCGCGCGGGCCAGCACCGCATCGAGACCACCCGCCAGCGACACCCATTCGCGCGCCTGCTCGGCTCGCGGCGCCGGCAGCAGGTTGTCCGGCTCGCCATCATACCAGCCGCCATAGAGCCGCCAGATGTTCCGCACGATGAACTGCGGGTGGTCGTACACCGGCCGCAGGTAAGGCTTGTCCCGCAGGTGCGCCGGTACCTCGACCTCGTGGAGGATACGGTCGAGCGGTGCCCCGGCGTTCATCAGCGCGAGCGTCTGCGCCTCCATCGATTCCAGGAGCTCGGCCGTGTCGCCCAGGGCGGTGGCGATGCGGCCGGCGCCGAAGATGGGCAGGCCGTGGCCGCTGACCATCGTCTCCGCGCCGAGCGCCGCCATTTCGCGCAGTGCGGCCGCCCATTCGCCGACGTACCGCTGCACCTTCTGCGGGTTCCCGGCGTTCGGCACCGCCCAGATGAACAGGTCACCGGGGGCGAGCAGCTTGCGCTCCGGGATCCAGGTCCAGGTCGCGTCGTCGGTTTCGCCGCGGGCGTGCCGCAGCTCGAACGTGAGCTCGCCCCGCCGGAAGGTGAGCCGCCGCTGGTAGGTCACGTCCGGGTAGCGGTACTGCTCGGGCCAGCGGAACCGGGCCTGGGGCAGCGCGAACTGCCGGATGTTGATGGCCGTGTTCCAGCCGAGCGTTCGCTTGTAGCGGTCGAAGTGCCACCCGAGCCCTTCGTGCCCGTACACCACGGGCCGCCCCCAGAGCCGCTCGTCGGCTTCGCGCTCGAAGGGGCCCACGCCCATGATGTGGTCCACGTGGTGGTGCGAAAAAACCGCCGCCGCGAGCGGCGCATCCGGCCGCCAGCGCCGGACCGCCTCGAAGAGCGCCTGCGTATCGTTCACCGCCCCGGTGTCGAGCATGACCAGCCCGTCGCCCGTGTCGATCGTGTTCGCGCTCGCGATGCCCTTGTAGTAGAGCAGGCCCTCCGCGATCTCTTCTCCTTCGCGGTTCGCCGCTTCCACCGGGTGGTACTCGAGCGTCGTCGCGTCTCCCTGCCAGAGGCGCTCCGACAGCTCTCGGATTGTCGTCATCGAACTTTCCTCCTGAGACGGCGAACGTAACCCGGGCCTGCGGGGTGCGCAATCGCGGGCGGAGCGCCGAAATTCAGAAAAAGGCTTCCCGCCGTAACGTCCTCCCCGGAGTACCCCATGGCCACGTACCTGCGTTCCGCTTCGACCCTTTCGCGCACGCGCAAGCCCGCGCCGGCCCGCGCCGAACGCCTCGATGCGTACGCGTCGCGCGGGTACAAGCAGGTCCGGGGGTACCTCGAACGGGCGGCGGTCATCCTCATCCGCGCCGTCGCGGAGGCCCAGGACGCGTTCGAGGTCCATGGCAACGTGGCGGAAATCGGCGTCCACCAGGGCCGCGGGTTCATCCTCCTCCAGCTCCTCGCCCGCGCGGAGGAACGCGGCGTCGCGGTCGATGTCTTCGGCCACCAGGACCTCAACCTCGACGATTCCGGGCGCGGTGACCTCGCGATCTTCAAGCAAAACCTGCGCCGCCACATCGGCACCGAGGCGGGGGTCGCGATCATCGAAGGCGACTCCACGAAGCTGACCGCGGAGGATTACGAAGCGGCGGCCGGCGGCAAGTTCCGGCTCTTCCACGTCGATGGCGGGCACATGGCCCACATGGCGAAGCACGACATGCTGCAGGCCTACCGGTCGCTCGCCGGCGGGGGCGTGATCATCCTCGACGACTACTTCCACGAGCAGTGGCCCGGAGTCTCGGACGGCGTGCGCGAGCTCTTCGCGGAGCAACCGGATATCGACCTCGCGCCGTTTGGCATCGGCGGGAACAAGGTGTTCTTCGCGCAGAAGGCGTGGGCGCCGAAGTACCGCGAGTACCTGGCCGCCCTGCCGGTCGACCGCCAGGGCTACGGCAAGCCAACGGTCATGATGGGCCACGACGTGCTCACCTTCGCCTTCTGGGACATGAACCTGAAGGACCGGCTCATCCGCACGGACGTCTGGAAGCAGGTGCGCGGCAAGCCCCCGTTCGTGCAGGTGCGCCGCGCGCTGCGCAAGCGCCAGGGCCGAAAGACGAGCGTCTAGGGACCGGGCACGCTTTGGCCCTTCCGGGACGGCTCGTCGCGGGAGTGCCCGGTGCCCGGTGCCCAGTGCGCCGGGCCGTCGTGCCCAGTAGAACATTCCGGAGCGCCCCGCCGCGCGGGAGTGCCAGCGCGAGCGGTAAATGTGGGCGGCTACCGCGAGCGGTACCGGCCAATCCTCCGGTGGTAGTGACGCCGCATCGGCACCGCGTCCTTCCCCCTGCCCGCGCCGCTCCGGCGCACCGGGCACCGGGCACCGGGCACTGGGCACTTCGGCACCTGGGTACTTCGGCACCTGGGTACTTCGGCACTTGGGCACTCGGGCACTCTCACGGGTCGTTACCACCCCCCAGGTCACCTCGCCCCGCCACGCCCGGACGCTCCCTGACGGTCGCGGCTCTGATGCGGCGTGCCCTTCAAAAGTCCCGGCCCACTGCCGCCGCTGGACCGGGCACTAGAGATGCCCGCGGAGCGCCGCGTTCGTCCCCCCGGCCCGCGCCGGAGTCAGTACCGCGATTGTAAAGGAGCGCACGGCGGTCCCCACACCGGGTCGTCCCGCGTTGCCCGGCCACCAAGGGCCGTCCGCCACCGGCGTTCCGCGCCCACGCCGGCACCACCACCTTCCCCCTGCGCGCGCCGCTCCCGCGCACCGGGCACCGGGCACTGGGCACTCGGGCACTCGGGCACTTGGGCACTCTCACGCGGCGGCACCGCCCGCCGCACGTTCGTCTCCCCGGCCCGCGCCGGAGTCAGTACCGCGACTGTAAAGGAGCGCACGGCGGCCCCCACACCGCGTCGTCCGGCGTTGCCCGGCCACCAAGGGCCGTCCGCCACCGGCGTTCCGCGCCCACGCCGGCACCACCACCTTCCCCCCTGCGCGCGCCGCTCCCGCGCACCGGGCACTGGGCACTCGGGCACTCGGGCACTTGGGCACTTGGGCACTTGGGCACTCGCGCGCTCTCTGTGCCCCACCTCTCATTTCCCACCGTAATCTTTTCCATCGGGTAGGGAGTCCTTCGGGGCCCGTTCCTACGCTCGGGATGTGCCTTCGCACTCCCCTCACATCGCGAAGGACAGAAGGAACGAGGCCCCCCCCAATGAACGCTCTCACCATCCACATCGTTGGCGCTCTTGCCGCCGTCGCCGCCCTTGCCGCCGCCATGCTCCCGGGCCTGGCCGCGGCCGATGTCCCCAGCGATCAGGTCCCCGGCGACCTGCGCGCGAAGATCGAACAGCACATCGAAGCCCGGGGCTACGAGTTCGCCGGCCTCTGCCGCGACGTGAACAACAGCCCGAATCCCGCCCAGTACGCCGGCCAGTGGTGCGCCTTCGTACAGACCATCGAGCACGACATCGCCGAAGTCACCTTCGGGCCGGTCCTCTCCGACACCATCT
>JBLNCO010000063.1:0-7039 GCA_050260715.1 Hyphomicrobiales bacterium
CCGGGCAATCGGCGAAATGTTCAGCGAGTCGGTTCGCATGTAGGTGATGAGCCCCACGGGCCCCTGGCCCGGCAGCTCGACGCCTTCGTACAGCTCCTGGGCGACGCCCATGGCCCGCTGCGCGCCCATGCCCAGGCGGTTGTTCGCCGCCTGCTGGAACGTGCTCGTGGTGAATGGCGGCAGCGGGCCCTTCTTCCGCTCGCCGCGTTCGACCTTCGACACGGCGAAGTCCGAGCGCCTGAGCACTGCCACGAGCGCGTCCGCCTGCTCCTGCGAAGCGATCGCCGGCGTGCGATTCGTCGTGCTATCGAACGGCGGCTTGAGCGACTGGTCGCGTCGCATCCCGGGGAGCCGCGCGAGCTCCGCTTCGAACGTCCGGGCCTCCTTCGCCAGCTGCGCGTGGATCGACCAGTACTCGGTCGGCGTGAAGTTCTGGATCTCGCGTTCGCGCTCGACGATGAGCCGCAGCGCCACGCTCTGCACGCGTCCTGCGCTCGCCGCCTTGCTCACCTTGCCCTGCACGAACCACGTCAGCGGGAACCCGATGAGCCGGTCGAGCACACGGCGGCTCTGCTGCGCATCGACCAGGTTCATGTCGATGCGTCCCGCGTGGCGGCCGTCCAGTTTGGTCGGCTGCGTTGCCTCGCGGAACGCCTCTTCGATGGCCGGCTTCGTGATCTCGTGGAAGACCACGCGCGTCGCCTTTTCGTCCGGGATGCCTGCCGCCTCCTTGATGTGCCAGGAGATGGCCTCGCCCTCGCGGTCGGGGTCTGTCGAAAGGAACACGCGCCGCGCGCTCTTCGCCGCCTCCGCGATCTGCTTGATGATCTCGCTCTTGTCGACGCCGCGGCGCTTGTCCTTCACCACCACGTACTTCGGCTTGAAGGTTTCGAAGTCTTCGACGCCATAGCCGTAGGCCGGCAAATCCCGCACATGGCCCACCGAGGCGAGGACCGTGTAGTCGTCGCCCAGGATGTTCCCGACCGTCCGCGCCTTCGCCGGGCTTTCTACGATGACCAGGTTTTCGGGCTTCTTGCCGCGGCCATTCCCGTTCCGCGAAGCGGTGGAGGCGCGAGCCTCAACGCGGCGCTCGATCGGGCCGCGAGTATTCTTTTTTCGAGTCGTTTGCGCTGTTGCCAAGGTTGTGTGCCTGTGCCGGTGTGGCTGTCCGAGAATTCGAGCGTAGAAAGCGCCCGGTCAATTTGTCGAGGAGATGCCGTTCGAAGAACGGCACCCGCGCACGCGCGCGTGCTAGGCCAATGCGTACACCAGTGGCCGCTCCTGGCGTACCAGCCCCTTCAGCTCCATCACCTGCAGGGTGCTGCTCACCACCGCGACGGGCAAGCCCGATTCCCGGGCAATTTCGTCGATGTGCCGCGCAGATCCCTGCAGCCAATGCAACATCTTTCCTTCCTCAGGTGTGGTTGTCGGACGCGGCGCGGGCGAAGGAGAGGGGGTGGAACGTGACGCGGCGGGCGCCGCGGCCGGTTTCGAGTGCTCCAGCAGCCGCATCTGGTTCCCCGCCGCCAGCAGGTTCAGCTCCTCGAAGAGCTGCCCCGGCGTCGTCACCAGGCGTGCCGTGCTTTCGCGGATCAACTGGTTCGTCCCCGCGCTCTGGCGCGAGAAGATTGAACCCGGTACCGCGAACACATCGCGGCCCTGTTCGAACGCCCAGTTGGCTGTGTGGAGTGCTCCGCTGCCTTCGCCCGCTTCAATCACCAGTGTAGCACGCGCCAGCCCCGACAGGATGCGGTTGCGGCGCGGGAAGTAGTCGGGCCGCGCCGGGATCCCCGCCGGGTATTCGCTCACCAGCGAACCGTTCTCCTCGATCCGCGCCGCGAGGCCCGCGTTCTCGCGCGGGTACACCTTGTCGATTCCGCCCGCCAGCGCCGCCACCGTCGGGACGCCGTTCTCCAGCGCCACACGGTGTGCGATCGCGTCCACGCCGCGGGCCAGCCCGCTGATAATCGCCACGCCCGCCCGCGCCAGCGCCTCGCAGAAGTGCTCCGTCGCCTGCCGGCCGTACGGCGTCACATGCCGCGTCCCCACGACCGCGACCGCCTGCTCGAAGGCCGGCCCTTTCGTGCCCTTCACGAACAGCACCGGTGGGCTCTGGGGAATTTCACGCAGGCTTTCGGGGAAGTCCTCGTCGAGCCACGTGTAGGCCCGCACCCGGTGCTCTTCCAGCATCCGCAGCTCGCCGTCGGGGTCGAAGGTCGCCCGCGCCTTCCCGAACGCGCGCACGTACTGCGGGTCGAGACCCGCGCGGCTCACCTCATCGGGGCTCGCCTTCCAGGCGCCGGAAATGCTCCCGAAGTGGCGCAGCAGCAACGAAAAGTTGGTGCTGCCCAGGCCCACCCGGCGAAGGGCGAGCCAGTAGGGCAGCTCTGTCGAATCGCTCATGTGCGCCGCACTCTAGCAGCCGCCCGGCTTTGGGACAGCTACTCCTCGACGATGAACACCGTCACCAGGCCGAACATGCCCTGCGGGCTCTCCGCGTGCGAAAGGATGTGGCAGTGGAACGCCCACGTCCCGACCTCAGTCGCTTCGACGAGGCAGTCGTAGCGGTTGCCCGGCGCCACGTCGATCGTGTCGCACATGTAGGGCTGCGGGAGGGGCCACCCGTCCTTCGCGAACACCTTCATCGGCATCCCGTGGAGGTGCATCGGGTGGTTCATGATGCCTTCGTTCAGCCAGCGGATGACCACCCGCTCGCCCTTCTTCGCCTTCAGCGCCGTCGTCGCCGGGAAGCTCTTCCCGTTGATCGTGTACCCCAGCGAGGCGTCATTCAGGACCATGATGTACTCGCGGTCGTGCGCCGGGTAGCTCGCCGGGTCCTTCGGGTCGACGATGAACGCACCGAGCAGGCCGCGGTTCACCTGGTCCATCGAGTTGTGGTGCGAGTGGTACATGTGCGTCCCCGAGTTCCGCAGCGTGAACTCGTAGACGAACGTCCCCCCGGGCGTGATGGGGTCCTGGTTGATGTAGGTAACCCCGTCCATCGAGTTCGGCACGAACATGCCGTGCCAGTGGATCGAGGTGCTCTCTGATGGAAGGTTGTTCTTGACGTTGATCCGCACCCGGTCGCCTTCGGTCGCGCGCAGCACCGGCCCCGGGATCATCCCGTTGTAGCCGCGGGCCTTCTCGACGACGCCCGGCTCAACCTCCCAGTCGATCTCGTCGATGGTGAGGTCCCAGACCTTCACGCCGTTCTCGATGCGCGGCTCGAGGGGGATGTTCCCTTCGCCCCGGGTGATCGGCTCCGTCTGGTTCTTCAGGAAGAGGTCGATGCCCTTCCGGTGCGCCTCGTCCATCGATTCGTGGCCGGTGTGCAGGTCGGGTGTCCCGCCCGCCGGCGCCGTGGCCGTCGCGGTTGCGGCGTCGTTCCCCGGCGTGGGCGTGATGTATTCGACCGGCTTTTCCGCCGCGGCCTGGCTGTCCTCCGAGCAGCCCGCGACGACGAGTCCTCCGGCCAGCGGGATGGCTGCTCCGGCGAGTCCTGCCGTCTTCAGAAACCGCCGCCGATCCCACGTCTTCGATTCCATTGCATACCTCCCACCTGGGTCCTGGTGCTGCCATGGTCGAATCCGGGAACGGGCGCCGGGAGGGCCGTTTGGTACCGGCCGGAGGACCCTCCGGGCCCATTTTGTGAATGCAATCACGAATTCTATTCGGGTATAGACAACACGGGCCACGACCCGCCTGTGGGCGCCGGGCGCGGCCTGTTCACCCCGCGCTCACGCGCCGATGCGGCCGCGATTGCGTGCCACGAAAGGCTCCTCAGGACCTTCGATGAGGTCGCGCCTTCCGGCTCCAGGAACGCTCGCGAGACTACTCGGGCGGCCGGTTCGCGGCGCGCCGAATGGCGAAGGCGGCCGCTTCCACGCGCCGCGACAGCCCCAGCTTCGCCAGGATGTCGCTCACGTGGTGCTTCACGGTCTTCTCCGAGAGGTACAGCTCCTCGCCGATTTCCCGGTTCGTCTTGCCGTCCGCGATGAGGTCGAGGATCCGCAGCTCCCGCTCCGAAAGCTGCTGCGCCAACCGGTCCTCTTCGCTCAGCACCGAGCCGCGCCGGATTTGCTCGATGACGGCGGCGGAGCTCGTCTCGTCGAGCGTCTTGCCGCCCGAGCCTACCGTCCGCATCGCATCGATCAGCTGCGGCGTCTGCACTTCCTTCAGGACGAAGCCACTCGCGCCCGCCATGATCGAAGCCATCACCGCCTTCTCGTCGGCGTAGCTGGTGAGCATGAGGATGTTGTTCACGCCCGCATCGCGGATCTCGCGGCACGCCTCGATGCCCGAAAGCCGCGGCATGCGCACGTCGAGCACCACGAGGTCGGGCTGCAGCTGCTTCGCGAGAGCCACCGCTTCCCGGCCGTCGCGCGCTTCGCCCACCACGTTGAACTCGGGGTGGCCGCGCAGCGCCGCCTTCAGCCCCGCCCGCACGATGTCGTGATCGTCTGCCAGGAGCACCCGGATGGTGTCGGTCATTCCTCTTTCTCCTCCAGGCGGGGGATCGAAACACGTACCGTGGTGCCCATCCCCGGGATGCCGAGCACTGTCAGCGTACCGCCCAGCCGTTCGGCGCGTGTGCGCATCGTAACCGTACCGAGGCCCACTCGCGCGAACTCCGGTTCGAAGCCCACTCCGTTGTCCTGGATCGTCAGATACGTCATATCCGCCGTCTGCCGCACGTCCACCGCAACTTTCGTCGGGCCGCCGTGCCGGACGGCGTTGCTCAGCGCTTCGCGGGTGATGTAGAGCAGGTCCTCGATGTCGCGCGACGTGAGCTCCTGGAGCGCCGCGGCCGTCACGTTGACCACCGTGTCGACCCCCGGCGGCACGAGCTGCCGCACGATGAACGCGAGGTCCCGAGAGAGGTCCGGCCGCGAAACCGGCGACACCGCCTCCAGCATGGAGATGTACTGCCGGATGTCGGCGATCAGCAGGTTCACCCGCCGCACGCTATCCGCGAATGCTTCGCGCACCTCTTCGGGGAAGTCTTCGCGGTTGGAAAGCGCGTCGTGCTCGAGGCCGAGCGCATAGAGCGACTGGATCGTCCCGTCGTGGAGGTCGTGCGCGATGCGTTCGCGTTCCTCCAGTAGCGAAAGCCGCCCACTCCGTTCGCGGGCCAGCGCGCTCGAGATGCTGACTGCCGCCTGCAGCGCGAGCGTCGCCGCCGCCAGCTCGTCCCGCTCGGTGAACGGCGGCGCGCCCCGTTCGCGCGTCATGTAGAACGAACCGATGGTCCGGCCGCCCGCCCGCACGGGTACGGCCAGGAACGCCTCCATCTCGGGATGGTCGGGCGGCCAGCCTACGGATTTCGGGTGCTTCCGCAGGTCGTCGAGGCGGAGCGGCCGATCGAGGTTCGCGATTTCGCCGAGCAGGCCCTGGCCCACCGGCGGGTTGCCCAGCTTCCGCGCCAGGGATTCTCTCATGCCCGAGTAGATGAACCGCTCGAGCACGCCGTGTTCGTCGAAGGTCGAGATGGCGGCGTAATCCGCGCCGGTGATTTCGCGGGCCCGGTTGGCGAGGCGCTGAAGAATCGCCGAGAGGTCTCCGCCCGCCGTGAGCAACTCGCTCGTGACGGTCATCTCGGCCAGCCGCCGCATGAACTCAGCGCGGTCGAGTTCGTGTCGCGCGGTTGCCTCCGCCATGGATTGATGGTACTCCGCACAGGCCCTACGCGCAGGCTATGGGCCATGGACCAAAGACCCCTGCAATCACCCCGACCGGTCCGTGCACACGGCTCCTCCGTTGCCGACTATGGAAGCATGCTCGCGCAACCAATTCGCGTCACAACTTCGGACCCGGCCCTCGGCCGGGCGCTTGAGGCACATCTCCAATCCCGTCCCGGGCGGCTCGAAGGTGAGCTCTCGGAGGCGGGCCGGCGGGGCCTGAGCGTTGTCGTCGCGCCAACCCGCGACGTCTCACCCGCGTACTGCACCGACCTCGTCGCGGCGGGCTCCATCGTTGTCATCCTCGCGGCTGTCCCCCGCGAACACGAGCGAATGGCCTACCTCCGCGCAGGGGCCGCCGCCTACGTCCCGATGTCCCTCGACCCGGGCAGCCTCGTCACGGAAGTGGGGCTCGCCATCGAGCACGCCCTGCAGCGCAAGGGCTAGTGGGCCACCGCGCTCTCAGGTTCCCGATCGTGGTGCACCCGCTCGATGCGAAGACGGCGAACACGCCGGCCCGACATACTCAGCACCCGCAGGTTGAGCCCGTCCACCCGTACCTCATCGCCCACCGTTGGTAGCCGGCCGAGATGGTGGATGACGAACCCACCCACCGTGTCGAAGTCCTCGGAGTCGACCTCGTAGTCGAACAGGTCCCGAAGCACATCGGTGGTCACGCCGGCGTCGAGGACGACCTCGTCGGGCGAAATCACTTCCATGGTCGGGCGGGCGATATCGTATTCGTCCTCGATTTCGCCCACGATCTCCTCGAGCAGGTCCTCGATCGTCACCAACCCGGCGGTCCCGCCGTACTCGTCGACCACGATCGCCATGTGCGTTCGCGTGGCCCGCATCTCCGTCAGCAGCTGGTCGAGCCGCTTCGATTCGGGGATGAACACGGGCTCGCGGAGCAGCTCGGCCAGCGGCCGTTCGCGCCCGCCGTTCGCGACGTACCGCAGCAGGTCCTTCGCGTACACGATGCCCACGATGTCATCGATGTTCTCGCGGTAGACCGGCACGCGGCTCACGCCCCGCTCGTTGATGATCGCGGCCACGTCCTCGATGGAGTCGTTGATGTCCGTCGCTGCGATGTCGATGCGCGGCACCATAATTTCGCGCGCAGTCTTGTCCTCGAGCGCGATGATGCCCCGGATCATGCGGCGCTCCTGCTCCTCGACGCCGCCGGCCGCCTCTTCGCTCTCGATCAGGGCCAGCAGGTCTTCGTTCAGGTTCGGGGTCACCACGCGCAGCGACCGTGCGATGACCCGCGATGGCAGCCCCAGCACCCAGGCGGGCACGCCGAACACATGACCGGTGATGCGCACCACCTGGCTCAGCTGCAGCGCCGAGTACTCCGCCTG
>JBLNCO010000064.1:0-3658 GCA_050260715.1 Hyphomicrobiales bacterium
GGCGAAGCCGCCGGGGTCGCGCCTGCGGCCGTCGGCCATGAGGGCGGCGATGGCCCCGGCGATGGCATCGTGCGCCTCGCGCAGCGGCGACTGCGCGAGGACGTGGGCGGCAGCTTCGAGCACCTCGGTGTTCCGCTCGTTCGCGACCAGTTCGGCCGCGAACTCCACCTGCCGTGCAGGCGACAGCGCGAGCGCCCGGAGGCGATCAAGGCTCCGGCGGACGTTGGCGGCACCCTCCTTTGGCATCGCGTCACTTTACCCATTGCCGCCGCCGCGCGCTTCGTGCGTTACTGCGCGCCATGAACGTGACCCGCATCTACACCGGCGACGATGGACGCTCCCACTTCGAAGACCTGCGCATGCCGCTCACCGGCACGCAGTTCGGCCGCATGTCGAAGCGCATCCCGGTCGCGCACGCGCAGTTCCGGGAGACCGACCCTTCGTACTCGCTCGACTTCCACACCGCGCCGACGCGCCAGTTCGTACTGACGCTCGCGGGCGCAGTCGAAATCGAAACGGGCGACGGCACGGTGCGGCGGCTCGGGCCGGGGAGCATCCTGCTGGCCGAGGACACGACGGGCCAGGGCCACATCAGCCGCGAAGTCGAAGGCCCGCGTATCACCGTCTTCCTGCCGGTGCCCGAAGACCTCGACATCAGCGGCTGGCGGTAGCGCGTTGCGCGTGGCCCGCGCCTGCGGCATTGTCCGGTCGTGAGCGACCTTACCCCCGAGCTCCAGGCGATTTACTCCGGCCGCTACTGGGCCCACATGGGCATCGAGGTGGTCGAAGTCGGCGACGGCCGGTGCACGAGCCGCATCGCGCTCAAGGACCACCACTTCAACTACAACGATGTCGTCCACGGCGGCGTCATCTCCGGGCTCATCGATTCGGCGGCTGGGCTCGCGGTCCGCTCGGTGCGCGACCCCGAGGCCATCCGCGACCGTCCGCACGCCACGAGCGACCTCCACGTCTCGTACCTCGGCGCGGCGATGGGGACGGAGCTTGTCGCGCGCTCGCGGGTGCTCAAGGCGGGGCGAACGGCGATCTTCACCGAGGTGGAGGTGTTCGATGACCGGGACCGGATGGTCGCGCGGGGCAGCGTAACGTTCGTCATCGCGGCGGGGCGGCCACTGCGTGACCAGGAATGATCCCCGGGCTGCCGATCGAGGTGCACACGCGCATCGGCCCGCAACCGTTGCCGCCCTGCGCCTATCGCTTCCCCGACCCGCAACGGCTGCGCAGCGACCTCGCGGGCGAAGGCGCCGACTTCGAACCCTCGACGATCGTGGAGGCGTACCGGAGCGCCGCGTTCCCGTGGCCACACCCGGACGAGGAGTACCTGTGGTTCTCCCCGGACCCGCGGGCGATCATCGAGCCAGGCGGGCTACACGTCTCGCGGAGGCTGGCGCGGACCATCCGCGGCGGCCGCTTCCGGGCGACGGTGGATGCGGCGTTCCCGGAGGTCATCCGGGCCTGCGCCGAGCCCCGCGGCGACGACAACGGCACGTGGATCAGCCCCGCCCTGCGCGACGCGTACATCCGCCTGCACGAACTCGGCTGGGCGCACAGCATCGAGGTCTGGTGCGGCGATGAGCTCGCGGGCGGGCTGTATGGGGTGGGCGTTGGCGCGATGTTCGGGGCGGAATCGATGTTCCACCGTGTGACCGATGCCTCGAAGGTGGCGATGGTCGCGATGATGGGTCACGCCGAGCGGCTCGGGCTGCACTTCATCGACATCCAGGTGATCACGCCCCACACCGCCCGGATGGGCGCCATCGAAATCCCGCGCCGGGAGTACGTGGCCCGGCTGGCGCGGGCGCTCGACCGCCAGGTGGATTGGGCGATTGGCTATTAGCTATTGGCTATTGGCTGTTGGCTTTCGGCTTCCACGTGGACCCGCAGCTGGCCAACCGCGGGACCTCCCCGCGGTAGGCGATTACGTCCGACAGACCCGCGGCCGACTATTGGCTATTGGCTGTTGGCTGTTGGCTGTTGGCTTTCGACTTCCACGATGGACCAGCAGGTGGCCAACCGGGGACCTCCCTGCGGTACACGATTACGCCCGAGGGGCCTAGGGCCGAGCTAACACGACGGACCAGAGGTGGCCAAACGCGGGACCTCCCGCGGTACACGATCGCGCCCCCCGGCCCGCGGCCGGGCCAACAGCTAATAGCCAATAGCTAATAGCCAATAGCTAATAGCCAGCGACAGACCTCCCCTCGGTACACGATTACGCCCCCCGGCCCGCGGCCGGGCTAACAGCCAATAGCTAATAGCCAATAGCCAGCCCGCGCCCCGCGGGCTAGTCTCGCCCCACACCATGGGCGACGACTTCCTTCGTGCTCTCATCGGCTTCTTCGCCATCGTCGATCCGGTTGGGAACGTGCTCGTCTTCGAGGCCGTGGCCGGGCAGCTCTCCACGCGCGACCAGGTCCGGACGGCGGCGCTGGCGGTCGTGGTGTCGTTTGGGCTCATCGCGCTCTTCGCTGTGGCAGGCCAAAGCGTGCTCGACCTCCTGAGCATTTCGCAGCCAAGTTTCCAGATCGCGGCGGGCGTGCTGCTCGTGCTGCCGGCCATCCGGCTCGTCGAACAGGGCGAGCTCTTCGACAAGGCCGACCAGCCGGGGGAATCGACCATCGACGCGGCCATCGTCCCGCTTGCGCTGCCGATGCTCAGCGGGCCGGGCGCCCTCGCGCTCGCAATTTCGTCGAGCCAGCAGGCCGGGACGGGCCTCACCATCCTCGCGGCCGGCCTGGTGCTCGCCGGCACGTTCGTGGTGTTCGCGTCGACCGCATTGCTGGTGAGGGTGGTGCCGTCCACGATGCTGCGGGCGTTCGCGCGGATCATGGGCGTCGTGCTCATGGCGATCGCGGTGGACTTCATCGTTTCCGGCTGGGTCGAAGCGACCCGCTAGCGCGGCGGGGTTCACCCCCGCAGTTCACTCTTCGGGCGACGCTCGTATACTCGCGGCCATGTCCGGCGCCTTTTCGGGAACACGCATCCTCGACTTCACTCAGGGCGTGGCCGGCCCCATGGCGACCATGCTGCTCGCAGACCTCGGAGCCGACGTGCTCAAGGTCGAACCGCCCGGCGGCGACCGCATGAAGGACGCCCCCGGCTACCTCTGCTGGAACCGGAACAAGCGGATCGCGACGCTCGACCTGCACACCGCCGCGGGCCTCGCCGAAGCCCGGCGCCTGCTCGCCGCCGCCGATGTGGCCGTGTTCGACCAGCGGCCCGGCGAACTCGAGCGGCTCGGGCTGGACGCGGCGACCCTGAGCAACGCGAATCCGCGCCTCCTGCACGCCTGGATGCCGCCCTACGGAGCCACCGGCCGCTGGAGCCAGCTCCCGCCCGACGAGCTCCTGCTGACCGCCGTCAGCGGCGTGGCCGACATGCAGCTCAGCTTCGAAGAGCAGCCGGTGGCCCTCGTAACGCCCCAGGTGAGCTACGGGCACGCGCTCATCACGGCGAACGCCATCGCCGCGGGGCTGGTCGAACGGCACCGGAGCGGCCGGGGCCAGGCGATAACCATCTCCGGGCTGCACGGCGTCTCGGCGATCGAAACCGGCGCCGTCGACGCTCCGGGCGTCATCCGCATCGCGCGCGGCTCGCTCGGCGGCGTTCCGAACTACCGCCTCTACCAGTGCGCCGACGG
>JBLNCO010000065.1:0-15140 GCA_050260715.1 Hyphomicrobiales bacterium
GCAACGGCTCGCCGATGACCGGGATGTCCCACGCGCCGCTCCCGCCGGTGCCCCACGCGCCGCCCCAGGTGTTGACCGCCTGCAGCCGCTCCACCGTCTGGTGCAGGCTATCGAGGTTTCCCGCGAACATCAGCAGCAGCGCGCCGAACACGCCCGCCGCGATTGCCGCCCGCCAGCGCGGGTGGCCGACCGTCACCAGCCGCCGTCCTCGGCGCCGGATAGGCGTCAGCGCGACCAGGTTGTGCACCGTCGAGAACGCGACCGTCGCCCCGAGCCCCGCGTACGTCGGGATGGCGAGGTTGAACCCGACTTCGGGCAGCAGCCGGAGCGCCCGGATGGGCACCGCGACGATGAACCACCCCATGTAGTAGTAGTTCATCACCCCGCCCGAGAACCACGGGTCGTACGGCGGCATCGTGCTCGACTTCGCGACCGCCGTCAGGTACGCCAGCTCGACCGGCTTTTCGCCGCCCTGCGGGTGGTACCAGAGGTCGGGATTGTAGTAGCGCAACACCAGGAAGAACGCGAACGCCGCGAGGAATACGGCCTCTATCGCGAGCCAGCTTCCCCTGCGCTCGCGCCATTCTTCGCGCAGGGCCGCGCGCCGCACCCAGCCCACCGCCACGCCAGCCGCGATCACCGCCCCGTACGCCACCCATACGAGCCCCGCGGAAAAGTGCGGACCGCCCCATGCCACCGCCAGCCACGTCACGACCGCGACGGTCGCGATCCCCGCCACCTTCGAGAGCCCGTACCCGCGGTCGGGCATCGCCCGGAACAGCCACGTCAGCACCGGGACCGTCGCGAACGCCGCCAGCTCGAGCCAGGCAAGCCACCACGCCCACGGCAAGTGCGACGCCAGTCCGTCGGCGTCGAAGATGCTGGCGAACGTCCCGCCCTCCTGCTGGACCTCTGCTTCCTCTGGCGTGAACTGCAGCCCGTTGGTCCGGCCCTGCCGCGGCAGCAGGTTCACCGCCCGCTCGGGGTGCGCTTCGAGCAGCAAGGTCAGCGCTCGCTGCGGGTCCCAGTCCGCCGACTTCTTGTAGATGGTCACATGCGGGTGGTCGTAGACCGTGAACGATTCCTCGGCCGAGGAGTCGTCGATGGAAATGCCGAGGAACGACGGGTGCACCGAGAACTCGGCCACCTTTTCGAAGCCCAGCTCGCCGCTTTCGAGCAATTGGTAGTACCGGATGGTCGCCGGGTACTCCCGCTCCAGCCGCGTGACCGAGGCGCGGATGCGGTCCGAGGTGATGGCAACATAATCGGCGCCGTTCAGGCCCGCTCGCGACGAATCGCCCGGCCGCCCGTAGACGAGCTCGTACACCTTCTGCACCGAATCCGGCTCGTACGGCTCGGTATTGATGAGCCCGTAGAGCCCGGGGTTCTCGCCGGGCAGGGCGTAGGGCACCGTGTCGTCCCAGAACTCCCCCGTGATGCGCGACCCCGGCGCGGCGTTCGCGTAGATCCACTCGCTCGCCGCGATGCGCGGGTGCTCTTCGCGGTAGACGTTCTGGAACGCCAGCGCCCACCACGCGGTCGCGAGAAACACCAGGCCAATCGCCGCGAACCCCGCCCGTCGCACCAGCGCAGCCGGGACCGCCGGCGTGCGCAGCCGCCATCGCACGTGCCACGCCGGCCAGCCCGGCGCCGTTCGCAGCCAGCCCCAGGCCGCCACCACGCCCCACGCCGCGAGCACCAGCAATGCTGGGTACATCGGCGCGAAGTACCGCATGAACGCCACGAATCGCGGCCCCTGGAAGCCCATCACCCCCGCGATCACCGCCAGCGGCAGCACGAAGCGCAGATCCCGGTGCTTGAACACGAACACGGTCGCGAAGCCGGCCGCGATCCAAGCCGACACTCCCAGCGCCGGTCCAAGGCCCCAGAGCACCATCTGCTCCAGCGGCCGCAACACCGGCGTCCGCCCGGCGAACTGCACGAACGGCGGGTAGTCGACGTTCCCGTCCTGGAAGTTGCGTTCGCGCTGGATGTCGTCGAGCCAGCGGCCGCTCAGTCCCATGTCCCAGAAGTGCGGCCCGTTGAAGGCGTACGGCTGGGCGATCCGGAACACGACGATCCCCGCCGCGATCGCCACGCACAGGATGGAGATGTCGGTCATCCAGTGTCCCGCCCGCTTCGCGCGTTCGGCGCCGTTCGGGCCCCACAGCAACCCGAGCCGCGGCACGTCGCGCAGCCCGATACGCATCAGCACCGCGATGCCGAGCACCGGCAACAGCGTCAGCGCGTTCACCTTGCAGGCGGTCGCGAACCCGATGCACACGCCCGCCGCGGCGCCATACGCCCACGGCGCCCTCGTCCCCTCGCTCCGCACGTAGAGCACCATGAACAGCAGCGCCGCCACGCCGAAGAACACGAGGTACGGGTCGGTCGTCCAGAAGTGTGCGAGCTGTGTCGGCAGCACCGCGAGCGCGTAGAACAGCGCCGCAACCAGTCCCGCCCGGCGCCCGAACAGCGCCGCCCCGAGCGCGAACACGAGCGCGATCGTCGCCGTGTCGAAGAGCGCGGTGACGCGCCGCCCCCAGACCACCGTGTGCTCGTAGCCGTCGCCGTCGCCCGCGTGGTCGTCCCCGGCGATGGTGCTCACGCCCTTCGCCAGGAACAGCGGGAACGTGCCGTACACGAACGACGGCGTTTCGGGGGCGTTGTACGGGTTGAGGGGGCTGTCTGCGGTGTCGAAGTAGCCGCCGATGCTGTCGGGCCAGTCGATCCGGTCCGCCACGAGCGACATGAACCGCTCGTCCGGGTGCATCTGCAGCGGCGCGTCGGCGCCCTCCGGCTGGTCCCAGCCGAGCCCGTGGAAGCGGAGCGCCCCGCCCAGCAGCACCACCAGCGCCAGTGCGACGGGCCACGCCAGCCGGCTCGCGCGCACCCGCGAACGGATCCCCTCCCAATAGGGGACCGCCAGGCCGCGCTTGAGCGGAGTTTCGGCCACGCTAGCTCCCGGGGTCGGCTTCGGCGCTCATGGTAATCCGCAACGAAACAGGTGGAACTTTCGTTCCACCCGTCTCAGTGTACGCGCGCGAAGTGCACCGCGATTTCCCGGGAAATGTCCCGGTTAGATCCCCTTATCCACCACGAAGGCGCAGAGGTCCGAAATGCGGCAGGCGTAGCCCCATTCGTTGTCGTACCACGCGGCCACCTTCACCAGGTTCCCGCCGACCACGTTCGTGCTCAGCCCATCGACGATGCTCGACCGCTCGTCGCCCTTCATGTCCATCGACACCACCGGGTCCATCGTGATGCCCAAAATGCCCTTCATCTGCTCGCTCGCCGTGTCCCGGAGGATCTCGTTGAGCTCTTCCTTCGTCGTGGTCTTATCGGTCAGCGCCACCACTTCGACGATCGAAACGGTCGGCGTCGGTACCCGGTAGGCCAGCCCGTCGAGCTTGCCATCGACCTCCGGGATAACGAGCTTCAGCGCCCGCGCCGCGCCGGTGGAGGTCGGGACGATGTTGAGCGCGCCGGCGCGCATCTCGCGCAGGTCGCTCCCGCCCGCCTGGTCGAGGATCTTCTGGGAGTTCGTGTAGCTGTGGATGGTGGTCATCTGGCCCTTCTGCAGGCCCAGGTGGTCGACGATCACCTTCACGACGGGCGCGAGCCCGTTCGTCGTGCAGCTCGCGTTCGAAATCACGTTGTGCTTCGCCGGGTCGTACAGGTCCGCGTTCACCCCGAGGACAATCGTGAAGTCCTCGTTCTTCGCCGGCGCGCTGATGATGACCTTCTTCACCGAATCGCGCCGGTGCGCCGCCGCCTTCGTGGCGTCGGTGAACAGGCCGGTCGATTCGACCACAATCTCGGCCCCGACTGAGCCCCACGGAATGGCGCCCGGGTCGCGCTCGCTGAATACCTTGATCAGCCGCCCATCGACAACGATCCCCTCGCCGTCGGCGCGGATATCCCGGTCCCAGCGTCCGTAATTGCTGTCGTACTTCAGCAGGTTGGCGTTCGTCTCGCTCGGGACGAGGTCGTTGATGGCGACGACCTCGAGCTTGTCGCCATGCCGATCGGTAATCGCCTTCAGGACCTGCCGTCCGATCCGTCCAAATCCGTTGATGCCAACTTTCGTGACCACTGGGTACCCCACAGCGTTTTGGTGTGCAGGTAAAGACTACCCTGAGGGCGCTCCCCAGACTATTTCAGCGGCGTGTAGGAGCCGTGTGAACGGCCGGCCGCTACGCCAGCTTCACCGCCGTGCCCGATGCGGTGACCATCAGCATCTGGCCGCCCACGGTCTCGTAGTCGATCTTCACGCCGACCACCGCATCCGCGCCCAGCTCCTCCGCCCGCGCGCCGAGCTCTTCGATCGCGGTCTGGCGCCCCTTGCGAAGCTCCTCTTCGTACTTCCCCGAACGGCCGCCGACGATGTTCCGGAACCCGGCCGTGATGTCCTTGAACACGTTCACACCGAGGATGGTCTCCCCGGCGACGAGGCCCAGGTACGACGTGATCTGCCGGCCTTCGATGTTCCCGGTAGTGGTGATGACGACTCCCATGGTTCTCCTCCTGGCTGCGCCCCTGAGCATAGGCTTCCCTCCGATATCGAGCGAGGCTATGGCAAGCCATTGACCACGGGCTTACATGCATAGCGCGGGACTATGGTTGTTGCGAAATCTATCGCTACTTCGCGCTACCTCGCCTCCCCGCCGTAGATGATTCTGTTAGTGGGACCTCGACATTCCCACAGGAGCACCGAAATGATTCGACGCATCGTTACCTGCCCCGCCTGCGACCTGCATTTCCTCTCCGGCCGCAAGAAGACGTTCTGCCCCGGCTGCCACCAGCTGGTCGAGCCCGGCGAACTTATCTAGCCGTACCGATTACCGCGTGCAGGTCATCCGGCGTGATGAGCGCCGGGTAGCCTGTCGGCTCACAGCTCGCCCAGGCCGCCTCGTAGCATTCGGCCCCCAGCGCCGCGACTTCCCCCAGGTCGCGGCCATCCGCCGACACGAAGGCGCACTGGGCGGGCTCGTAGTCCAGGAAGCGAAGACATTCCGCGAACCGTTCCCGCGGTTCCCAGCGCTCCCCGTCCGGCGTCGGCGAAAGCACGGCGAGGAAGCGATCCAGCCCCGTCGATTGCACCTGTTTCAGCGCGAGCCCGTGCGGCTCGCGCGATATTGCGCCCATCTCGGTCCAGGCGCCCCGGAGCGCGTCGAGCCCTACCCCGATCCCCTCGTGCACCAGCAGCTTCTTCATCGCGCTGCGCCCGAACATCTCCGCGCAGAGCCGTTCGCACACCGGCACCTGGCGCGAATCGGGCAGCACGATCGAGAGCACATGCCGCCATGGACGCGCGCGGTATTCGCCGGCCAGCGGCTGCGCCGAAACCCGTTCGCCCGAAACCGTGAGCACCGCCTGTTCGACCGCGTAACACCACGCGGCCTCGCGCGCGAGCAGCACCTCGTCCAGGTCGAAGATCACCGCCCGAACCCGGGACGATCCGGGTACGAGCATGCTCCTACCTCGTCAGCCCAAACGCTGCCCGGGCCGCTTCGTACTCCTCGGGCGTGTTCACGTCGACGCCGCAGTCCTCTTCGGCGGGCAGGTCGGCGATCTCGGCCTCGTGCCGGTGCAACACGCCGCGCAGGCCGTCATCCTCGTCCCGCGCTTCCATCAGCTCCTGGCGCAGCCGCCCGGACACGATCACCGGGTGACCATGGCGCCCATCGAACACCGGCCGCGTGGCCGCTTTCGCCGGGTCGTGGCCCTCGATGAGCCGCCGGATGAGCGATGCCGGCCGCGGCTGGTCCACATTCACGATGACGATCGCGTCCGCGTCGCGGTTCACCGCCTTCGCCCCGATGCGCAGCGAACCGGCGCGTCCCCCGTGGAAGCGCGGGTTCACCATCACCCGGCAGTCCATGTGCCGGATCGTCCGGTGGATTTCGTCCGCCCGGTAGCCGAGCACCACGATGACCTCGTCGACCCCGGCATCGAGCAGCTGTTGGACCTGATAGCGAATGAGGGGCTGGCCGCCCCAGTCGAGCAGGGCCTTGGGCTGGCCGTTCATGCGTGTCGACATACCCGCGGCGAGGAGAATGCTGGAGATCATTGTTCCGTCCGTTCCTTCGCTTTCACTCTAGCGACGGCGCGAACTGAGGGCGAGTCATTCCGGCTTTTCGTCGACACCCCGGCGGTGCTCGAACGGGTTCGGGATCCCGTATTCGGCCGTCAGCAGCCGCAGGAAGTCGCGCAGCGGCGGTGCGATCGCCCGGTTGCGCAGCACATGGACGCCGACTTCGCGCTGGGCGGGCTGTTCCATGTCGCGAATCTCCACCCGCTTGAGCGTCCCTTCCTGGATCTCCCGTTCCACCGAGCTCACAGGCAGGATCGAAACGCCGAGGCCCGCCTGCACCATGTGCTTCGTGGTCTCCATCGAGTCCAGCTCCATCGCCGATTCCGGCACCACGCCGACGCGCAGGAACATGCTGTAGATAAGGCTGTGGTAGCTCGAGCTCCGTTCGAAGAACAGGAACGGCTCGCGGCCCGCTTCGGCGATCGTCACCCGGCCCTTCTCGGCGAACGGGTGCTTCGGCGACACGACGAGCGCCAGGTCATCGTTGTACAGGTGCAGCGATTCCACTTCCGGGTGCTGCGTGAGCCGCGTGATCGCCACGTGGATCTCGCCCGAAAGGAGCCGCTCGATGATCTCCTCGGTTGTCCCCGTGTTCAGGTGCACGTGCACCCGCGGCCGCGCTTCCTTGAAATGCGCCAGGATCCCGGGCAGCACGTAGGTCGCGATGCTCGTGCTCGCCGCCACCCGGATGCTCCCCACGTCCCCGTGGCGCACCGCTTCGATCGCGTCCGTCCCTTCCTGCACCGCCGTCAGTGCCCGCTGCGCGTGCGGGATGAACGCCTGCCCCGCGTCCGTCAGCGTGACGCTGCGGCCCGTGCGCTCGAACAGCCGCTCGCCGAGCTCGCGCTCGAGCGACTGAATGCGGGCCGTAACCGATGGCTGGGTGAGGAAGAGCGCCTCAGCGGCGCGGCTGAACGATCGATGGTGTGCTACCTGCAGAAACGCTTCGAGCTGGGCCAGTTCCAAAGTCTATCTTCTCCTGCGGGACCCCGTACCCGCTTATTCTCGATCCCGGAACCAGTCCGCATTCACCTGCACGTATCCCGTCCACTGCTCCGGCACGTCGCTCTCGTGAAAGATCGCCGTCACCGGGCAGGCCAGTTCGCACGCCGCACAGTCGATGCATTGGTCCGGGTTGATGTAGTACTGCGGCGCATCGTCCGTGGTGTGAATGCAGTCCACCGGGCACACTTCGACGCACGACGCGTCTTTCGTCCCGATGCACGGTTCGGTAATAACGTACGGCATTGCCCCCTCCGCTTACGCTGGTTCCACTCCGCGCTTATAGACAACGACATCGCCAAGCACCCGCGCCTGGCATGCCAGCCGCAAACGCGGGTCCTCGATAGAGCGCGGTCCCCGCTGGCGCACCAGGTTTGCGCGTTCCCAGCGGCCCATCCCCGTCAGCCGCCCGATTCCCGAAACGACCTCCATCGCACAGTTCGTGCACTCGCCGTTCTTCGGGCAACCGACCGGCCAGTAGTAGCCGTGGGCGCACACTGCGTCCATCACCGTCTCGTTGTCCGGCGCTTCGATTTCGATCCCGAGGGGTTCTACGCGGATTCGGGGCACCTTGCAATTCTATCACCCGCGGTACATATCTTCGCCTTCGCCCGGCGGCCGGCCCCACTGGCCCCGCGCTGGACCGAACGGGCCCCAGACCTCCGGCGCTAGCGGGACTCGCTCCAGAACGCCCCGTTCGGCGCCTCGTTCCGGCCCGGCCGGCGCGGCCCGCGCTCCAGGATGTCCAGCACCTCGCTCCACTCGCTGGCGAAGGTCAGCGGCGCTCCGAGGTCCGCCTCGACCTCTTCGATCGTCCGGCTGTCGAGGAACTTCTTCCCGAAGTAATCCAGGCTCGGCCGCGGCAGGATGAAGCAGTCAGGACGCGCATCGCCGAGCTGGCGGACGTAGTCGCCGCCGCAGAGCAGCCCGCTCACGTTCACGCGCTCCCCGAACACCGTGTTCGTCACCGGCCGCACCTCGATCCGCGCGCCGGAAAGCGCCGCGAACTCCGCCGCGATCGCCTGCAGCCGCTCCCCGATGAGCGTCCCGCACCCGATGACCACATGTCGTCCCGCGAACGCATTCGGCCCGAGCCGTTCGAGCCGCCGCTTCGTGCGCTTCCAGTCCTCCAGCATCGTCCGCACCATGCCGATGCCGTTCTCGTACTGCGGGAAGCCGTCGTACCAGCTCGCCGGTGGCACTTCCTCGCCGGCTGTCACCCAGTACTCGTCGCTGCACTGCAACACCGTCGCGCCGTGCGCCTTGCGGATGCGCTTCTGCCAGCCGCGCACCTGCGCCACGATCGCCTGCGCGTAGTCCGCCGCCGGCCGCACAAGCTCGATGCCGTCGCGTTCCTTCGACCAGTCCTCCAGCTTCGGGCTCGCTCCCACCGGCACCACCGAAATGGTCTGGACCGTCGGGTAGAGCGCCGAAAGGTCCGCGATCGACCGGTCGAGGTGCTCTCCGTCGTTCACACCCGGGCACAGCACAATCTGCGTGTGCGCCTGCAGCCCGAGCTCGCCCAGCCGCCGCAGCTGTTCGATGACGTCCGGCGCCTTCGGGTTCGCCAGCATCTTTCGCCGCAGCCCGAGCTCGGTCGCGTGCACCGAGACGTTCAGCGGGCTGAGCCGCTGCTCTTCCAGACGCCGCCAATCGTCTTCGGTCAGGTTCGTCAGGGTCACGAAGTTCCCGTGGAGAAAGCTCAGGCGGTAATCGTCGTCCTTCGTGTACAGCGTCTTCCGCATGCCCTTCGGCAGGCCCTTCAGGAAGCAGAAGAAGCAGTTGTTGTTGCAGAGGATGACGTCGTCCCACGTCGCCCGCTCGAATTCGAGCCCCAGGTCCTCGTCGATCTCCTTCTCGAACACCAGCAACTCTTCGAGCCCGTTCGCCTTGCGGATGTGCAGCTCGACTTCCGGTTCCGCCTGGTAGAACTGGAGGTCCACCACGTCGCGAAGCACCCGGCCGCCGAGCGCGAGGATGCTGTCGCCCGGCTCGATGCCCGCCTCTTCGGCCAGCGAACCGGCGCGGACACCGGAGATAACAGCGGGGGATGGTTCGCGAAGCACGATGCGTTCCCGTGGGCGATGCCTCGCCGCCCAATCTACTGTGCGAAGCGCCGGGCCGTGTGTCGAATGGCTACCCCGGAAGGAGCTCCCGTAGCCGCTGCTCGACCTCGTCGATCGAGTAGTCCGGGGTCGAAGCGCCCGCTGTGAGCCCGATCGTCTCCACGCCTTCGAACCACGACGCATCCAGCTCGTCCGGCCCTTCGATGTGGTGCGCGGGGGTCCCCTGCTCCTCGCAGACTTCCTTCAGGTGCCGCGTATTCGCGCTCTTCCGCCCGCCGACCACAACCATCACGTCCACCCGCCGCGCCAGTTCGGCCGCCGCTTCCTGCTGGCCCGTCGTCGCGTGGCAGAGCGTGTTCACGACATGCAGCTCGAAGTTGTGGTCGCGCTGCAGCAGCATCAGGTTCGAAACGAACCTGGCGAAGTCCTCCATCTTGTGGGTGGTCTGTGCCATCAACCCGACCTTGCTCGGGAAGCCGCCGGGGAAGTTCTCGACCACTTCGCGAAGGTGCTCCAGGTCGGCATGCGACACGATCGTCGCCCGCGACGCTTCGTCGGGCCCGAGCGTCCAGCCCATGATGCCGCGTACTTCCTTGTGCCCGGGGTCGCCGAAGATGAGCACGTGCCAGCCTTCGCGCACGAACTTCTGCCCGTAGCGCTGCGCCCGCGTCACGATCGGGCACGTGGTGTCGATGATCTCCAGCCCACTCCCTTCGAGCTGCTGCATGACGCGCTGCCCGACGCCGTGCGCCGTGATTGCCACGCGCCCTTCGCGCACGCGCGCCGCCGTCGCCGCCCCGATGTCGCCTTCGACGTCGTCCGGGCCCGGCAGCTGGCGCACGCCGCCCGCTTCGAGCCCGCGCACCACGTGCGGGTTGTGCACGATTTCGCCCACGCTGTAGACCGGGTTCGCCGGGTTCGCTTCGCTTTGCATAATCTGCACGGCGCGCCGGACGCCCATGCAGAAGCCCATTTCAGTTGCCCGGAGGATCTTCACCATCGGATTCAGTATAGGTGTGCCGGTACGCCTCCGGTAACAGCGCTTCGATGGCCTCGCCGATGCGCTGCGTGAGGGCGCTCACCTGCGCCTCGCTCGGCCGGCGCACTTTTTCGACCGGGATCGGCTCACCGATGTGCACCTCGATGCGCGGCTTCCGCAGCACGACGAGCGGGTTCTTCAGCCGCTCCGTCCCGATAATCGCGCAGGGCAGGACCGGTGCTCCCGCCCGCAAAGCGATGAGCGCCGTGCCCGGGTGCAACGGGCCCATACGTCCCGTCCGGCTACGGTGCCCCTCCGGGAACATGCCCAGCACCTCGCCGCGCTTGAGCATCCGTTCCGCGTTCAGCATCGCCCCCAGGTCCGACTCGAACCGCCGCACCGGGAACGCCCCATACAGCCGCGGCACGATCCCGAAGGGCCACTTGAACAGCTCCACCTTGGCCATGAACCGGATCCGCCGCCGCATGATCCCCGATGCCAGGATCGGCGGGTCGGCGTTGTTCAGGTGATTCGACACAACAATCACGCCGCCGGTCGCCGGGATGTGCTCGCGCCCCGTCGCGGTCCAGCGCCCCACGACCCAGAGGATGACCCGGAGCCCGTGCACGCAGAACCAGTAGAACGCAGGCACGAAGGTCGCCCACCCGATCCGTGAGCGCACCGCGCGGCCAGCTCGTGCCACGCCGGCGCCGGCCCCCTTCGCTACCGTCGCCGCGCGGTCGAACGGCTTCGTGCGCTGGGCCACGGGCTCGTCCGCATCGCCGCCGGTCACGTACCCCATCGCCCGCTCGACCATCTCGTCGAGGGTAAGGTCGGTCGTGTCGATGCGGATGGCGTCGGCGGCGGGCTCGAGCGGACTGTGCTTCCGCGTGCTATCGATCGCGTCCCGCGCCGTGATGTCGCGGTGCGACTCCTGGGGCCGCTGTTGCGTCCCCCACTGCGCCGACTGCCGCGCCCGCCGCTCCGCCCGCGCCGCTTCCGATGCCTCCAGGTAGAACTTCAGCGGCGCATCCGGCAACACCACGGTCCCGATGTCCCGCCCGGCGAGCACCGCCATCGCCTCCGACGCGACCTCCCGCTGGCGTGCCACCATCGCCTGCCGGACCGCCGGAATTGCGCTGTACGCGCTGACGTTCGCCTCGACTTCAGGCGAACGGAGCTCGCCCGTCACGTCCTCGTCGCCGAGGAAGATGTGCGTATCGGCTCCGATAACCACGCGCATGTCGAGCTTCGCCGCCAGCTCGCCGCACGCGCCGGGATCGCCGGGCGCCACCCCGGCGCGCAGCGCCGCCAGCGTGAACGCCCGGTACATGAGGCCCGTATCGAGGAACCGGTAGCCAAACCGCTCGGCCAACGCCCTTCCGAGCGTTGTCTTGCCCGAGGCGGCGGGGCCGTCGATGGCGATCGTGCGTGGCAGGTTGGCGGGGTCCGCGGTCATCGCCGCGTATCGTATGCGAAAGCCGCCCTACGGACGCCGTCCACGCGGACCCGGCTTCGGCCGTGGGGAGCCGCTCCCGCCGGGCTTGCCGCCGCGCCGCGCGGGTCCCTGCGCGCGCCCGCCCGGAGCTGCCTTCCCGCCGCCTGCCGGGCGTCCACCCTTCGCCGCCGAACCGCCCGCGGGCTTCCCGTTGACGCGTTTCGGGCCGCCCTTCACTGCGCCGGGCTCGCGGAGCGGGGGCGTCGCAAACCGGGTTCGTCCGCTCGGCGCCTTCGGTCCGGGAGCCGCCGGGCGTGCCGGCGCGGTCCGCGGCGATTCCCCGGCGCGCGCTCGTCTCCCGCGTGGCGCCGCCGGTTTCGCCACGAACGACGCTCCGTGCGTGCCTGCCCGGGCATCCTCGCCGGCCGCCGCCGCGGCCCGGCGCTCCGCCTGGCGGCCCGCGTTGTAGAGCGCCGCCACCTCCTCGTGCGTCAGCTCCCGGAACGCCCCGGAACCCAGGTTCCCAAGATGCAACGGCCCGAGCCGGATGCGCCGCAGCAGCAGCACCTCCCGTCCGATCGCCGCCATCATCCGCCGGATCTCGCGATTCTTCCCCTCGCGCAGCGTGAGCAGCAGCCACGACGGCGCAGCCGGCTCTTCCTCGCCCAGCCCTGGCGTTGGCGCCAGCGCCTGTTGCGCCGAAACGGCCCGCAGCCGCTCCCCCTGCGACTCCACTCCCCGCACCAGCCGCTTCAGGTCGGTGCTCGAGATTGGCGCGTCGATGCCGACCAGGTACTCCTTTTCGACTTCGTAGCGCGGGTGGGTCAGCAGGTCCGTCAGGTGGCCGTCGTTGGTCAAAAGCAGCAGGCCCTCGCTGTCCATGTCCAGCCGTCCCACGGGATGCAGCTGCACCTCGCCAATGGGCACGAGGTCGAGCACCGTCTCCCGCTGGAGCTCGTCGCTCCGCGTGGTCACGAACCCGCCCGGCTTGTTCAGCAGGAAGTACCGGTACCGGTCGAGCACCACCGGCTCGCCGTCAACCGTTATCTCGTCGGTGTCCGGGTCCGCCCGCGCGCCCAGCGTGGTCTGGACCTCGCCATTCACCGCCACGCGGCCCGCGAGGATCATCTCCTCCGCTTCCCGCCGCGACGCCTTGCCCGCATTCGAAAGGATCTTCTGGAGGCGTTCGACCGCCACTCGTACCTCTTCTCCCCGCTCGCACCGGCGACCGCCGGCCCGCGGGTTCCGCAGACCGCCATCGGCGCCCTGCCCCGCTCTTTCCACGGTATCCGACTCCCGCCCCCAACTTCCACGCCCGCGGTCGGTGCGGGTGCGCTCTCCGCAACGTTCGCTCACGGCCCGCGGCCCGACCCCTGACCGTCGCGGCGGCGGGCCGCCGACAGCACGCGCCGCCCGGCGAGGTACGCGAAGGCTCCGCCCAGCGCCCCTCCGGCGCCCGCCAGCATCCACGGCACCGGGCTTTCCCGCTCGACCTCCACGACCCGCGGGTCGGTCTTTGCCAGTCGCTCAGCCTCCAGCCCGCGCCCGGCTGCTTCGCCGTCGTCCACGGCGTCCGCGTTCGAACTGCCGCGTGGTGTGCCGTCCCCGCGGGGCGCCGCCGCGAACTGGTTCGCCTCGCCCGGCGTCGTCCTCGCCGCGATCGCCCAGCCGCCGTCCACCGTTCGCGCCAGGCTCTTCCCGGGGCCGGGTGCACTCGCGCCGCCCGCGTCGCCATACGCCACGCTATCCACCACGTTCCCGTCGGGCGCGACCAGCCGGACCACGTCGCCGGCGTTGTTCAGCCCGCTGCCGATGTCCCCATCCTGCGGTCGCACCACCAGCACGCCCTCGGCGACTACCGCCGACTCCGCCGCCACCACCACGAACCCTCCCGCGGGCACTTCGAGCGAGGGCAGCGTGTCTAGCTCCTTCGACTCGCCGACCTGCCACCCGGCGAGGTCGACCGGCGCCGCTCCCGTGTTCTCCAGTTCGACCCACTCGTGGGCCGTGTCGCGGCCCTCGGCCTCCGGGTCGCTCACCACCTCGGAGATCCGCAGCCCGCCGGTCTCCTGCTGCGACGTGGCGGCCGATGGTTCGCCGCCGCTGTGCCGCATGCTGAACCGCAGCGCCCGCGCACCGATCTCATCGCTCGCAAGCATCGGCACCACCAGCCCGTTCGCGGCAGCCGCCTCGTCGTCCACCACCTCGAACACCAGCGCATCGAAGCTCGCGCTCGCCGCTCCCTGCGGCCGCAGCATCAGCCGGACCCGAGCCGAACGCGCAGCCTGCGGCGGTTTCAGCACACCGGTTGTCAGCGCCGTCCACCGGCTGCTCGACGTAATCGCACTGTCGTCCTGCCGCACGGCCGTCCCGCTCCCGTCGCCCGAGAGGTACCACGAGACCCGCAGCCACGCCTCGCCCTGCCCGGACCCGATTCGCGCCTGCCCCGAAAGCCGGTACCGCGAATGCTCGTCGATTGCGACCGCCTGCCACAGCCACTTCGTCGCGCTCGTCGTCGAATCGAGCGCCACTGCCCGTTGGCCCTCGAACGCCTCGGGTTCGCTGCGCATCTCGCCGCCCTGCTTCGACCAGAACGCCGGCAGGTCCCCCGCCAGCAACTCGAACCCGCCGTTCAGCAGCGCTCCGTCATCGTCCGTCCCGGGCCCTGGCAGCGGCGTCGCCGGCGTCTTCGAAGGTGGTGCTGTGCCGCCGCCCGGCGTGCGAGTCTTCGTTGGGGTGGCCGTCGGCGTGACCGTGGGCGTAGGCAGCGCGACGGTGGGCGAAGCCGTCGCAGTCGGAGTCGGGCTCGGCGTGGCCGGTACTTCCGTCGGCGTCGGCGACGGCGCTGCCGCGACTTCCTGCAACGAAGCGTCGTCGAACACGAGCCCACCCGGCCCGTTCGGCAACGACACTTCGAGCACAACGCGCGCGTACGCTGCGCCACTCGGCGCCACCGCCTCCACCTCCACCGCCGCGAAGCCCTGCCCGGCCTGCACCGGAGCGCTGTCGAACTTCACGAGTGGCGCCAGGCCATCGTCGAGGAACTGGACCGACACGCTCGCGTCTACCTGCCCGCTCGCCGCCCCGGCCACGGCCCGCGCGTGGTACTTCGCGCCCGGCGCCACTGCCACCGACTGCCGCAGCGATGCGCTGCTCGTCGCGTCCAGCCGCGCACCACTTCCGCTGGCCCCCGGCGCCTCGCTGAGCACCGCTGCTCCCGAGGCGGTCCACCCGACCGGCGAGCCGCTGCTCCACGTTTCGAAGTCGGCGTTCGAAAGTAGTTCCCCGGCCCGGGCACCGGGCATCTGCGCGAGCGCGAGCAACAGGAGCCCGAGCCCCAGCCCGAACACCGCCAAGCCCGCGCGCATGGCGGCAAATCCTACCAGCCACCCCCGCACGCACCACCCCTCGCCCCATTGCACGAAGAAACCGCCCGCGACTGCGGGCGGTCTCTCAGAGTTCCGGACGAACCGGCGCTACCGGGTCCGGTTCGGTTGTGGCGGCAGGAACGTCCGCTGCGGATTGCACGCGACCCCCGGGTTCCCCTCGTGCGGGTCC